>SVRB01000039.1 GCA_015065045.1 Oscillospiraceae bacterium
TCTGAAACCATGTTCCTTTTTGCGCTGGCGTTTCTTAGGCTGATACGTTCTAATCATTTCACGCACCTCCTTCAACTTCAAAATACTCAACGGTATTTTTTATTATTACACAAAACACGCTGATTGTCAAGAGTTTTTTGCTTTTTTTCCCATTGTAAACCTTATTTTTTTCTTTTTATATGGCAGTTTTGTAAAAAAATCCTTGCATTATATATATATATATGTTATAATATTTTATATATAACTTGTGATTTATTATATATAATATATTTTATATATTTTTTTGAAGGGAAATTTTTATGCAGTTTTTAGATGACCTTTGGGCGAACGTCCTTAAAAATATGAAAAAAACCTATGCCGAAACATTTATCGAATTATGGTTTAACGACCTTAAGCTTGAGGTTTTGAACGATACCGATGCTGTTTTCATAAACAACAGCGACTTAAAATGCAATATACTTAACGAACGACACCTGCCTACGATAAAGCAATACTTAGAGGAGCTTTTGGGGTATGAGGTAAGAGTAACGATTCTCTCTAACCAAAACGGCGACCCCGACCTTACTCCTTATATCACCGGCAAGATTACTTCCGATACACAGTCGGCGCTTTCTTCGGATACACAAGTAAATAACGTCTCAGCAGATGACGACGATATCGACGACAATCCCTTTGAGCAGGCGAGCAACATCTTCCCGTCTTACCATACGCAATACACCTTTGAAAACTTTATCGTCGGTAACTCAAACAAGTTTGCATACGAAGCTTGTATCGCAGTTTGTAACTCGCTCGCGACTCAGTTCAATCCTTTATTTATATACGGACAGAGCGGTCTCGGAAAGACGCACCTTCTTTACGCTATCAACAACTACGTGCTCAGCAAAAACAAAAACGCGAGTATAGTTTACGTAAAGGGTGAGGACTTCGCAAATCAGCTTATTGAAAACCTGCACCGCCGTTCACCTCTGACGTTCAGAGAAAAGTTCAGAGATAAATTCCGTAAAACAGATATTCTGCTTATCGACGATATTCAGTTTATCGCAGGTAAAGAATCTACTCAGGAAGAAATATTCCACACGTTTAACGCTCTTTACGATGCAGGTAAGCAGATAATTCTCACGAGCGACCGTCCTCCGAAAGAAATAAAAACTCTCGAAGAAAGACTCAGAACACGTTTTGAAGGCGGACTTATCGTTGATATTCAGCCTCCGGACTACGAGCTTCGCTCGGCTATTATCAAGCATAAGGCTAAGAAGCACGGAGTAACGTTTACTCCCGACGTTCTTGATTATCTTGCCGACAACCTCAGAAACAACGTAAGACAGATAGAAGGCGCTGTTAAGACTCTTGCGGCTCATTCTTTCTTAAAGGGCGCTGTGCTTGACGTTGAGCTTGCTAAGAAATGTATTTCCGAAATCGTTTCACATAACGAGCCGACTCACGTTACTATCGACAGAATATTTGACAAGATAACAAAAAAATACAGTATTTCAGAAGACGACCTCAAGGGAACGAAGAGAAATCAGGAGATCGCAAGGGTCAGACACATCTGTATTTACATTATCAGAAACACAACGGATCTTTCCTTGAAGAAGATCGGAGACATATTCTCACGCGACCACGCGACAATAAAATCATCATTGAACAAGATCGAAACTGACGTAAAAGAAAACTCACTTCTTGAAATTGAGATCAACGAGCTTATTGATGAGATAATGAAAAAATAAAGCTTGTCTCCCTCTGTTTTCAACAGGTGTTGAAAATGATGTTGAAAACTTTTCTCCCTAAAAGACAGTGTTCTACGCTGATTCTATTCATTAGAAATACGAGTTTTCCACAGGAAAGTTTTCACATAAAAAGTTGTTGATTTTTTTGTTGAAATTTGACCGGATTTTGTCTATTTGATAATCCACATTTCTTTCAACCTTATTATGTTACGATTATCAACAGGGAGAAAAATTTGCAAGTCAGCCTGACTCAATGCTTTTTTTGATTTCTAACATTTTCCACACCCCCTAATAATACTATTACTACTACAATCTCTTATATATATACTTTATGCTTTTTCTGTCCTTCGGACGAAAAGCTAAAAAAACGGTTTATAAAAAGAAAGGAAGAACATTATGAAGATCATTTTTGAGAAAAATATACTTAACACAGTGCTTAACGCTGCTATGAGCGCAGTATCCACTAAGAATATTATTCCCGCTACTGCAGGTATACTTATCACTACCCTTGGTAGCGAAAAGGTTACAGTAACGGCATACGACCTTGAAAAAGGTATTACAACTACCGTTCCCGCTACAGTTCTTGAAGAGGGCGAGTACGTTATTAACGCTATAAGACTTAATCAGATCATAAAGACACTTTCCGACAGTCAGGTTACTATTGAGGTTGACGATAAGTGTATGACAAAGATCACAAGCGGTAAGTCAGAATTCAGTATGCCGGCGCTCCCCGGCTCAGACTTCCCGAGTACGCCTACGGTTGATACAGGTAAAGAGCTTGCTATTCCTCAGAGCGTTATGAGAAGTATGATCAGCCGTACTATATTCGCAGTTGCTCAGACTGACCAAAGACCTATTTACTGCGGTGTTTATTTTGAGGTTAAGGGCTCAAAGATAATCGCAGTATCATGCGATAGCTTCAGACTTGCTTTTACAGAGCAGGAATGTGATATAAAGAAGAATGAAGAAGCTTTGGAGGATATGTCGTTTATCGTTCCCGGTAAGACTCTTATCGAGCTTATGAAATTCCTTAACGACAGTGACGAGGAAGTTGTTAATATCAGAGTCGGCGGTAAGCACGCTTTATTTAACGTAGAAAACTTTACCTTCTTTACAAGACTTCTTGAAGGTCAGTATATTGAATATAACAGATATATCCCTAAAGATAACACCATCTTTGTTACAGTAAATACAGACGAGCTTACAGACAGCCTTGAAAGAGCTGCTCTTATTACAGAAGAAAAAGCTCAGGTAAGAAATTTTGTTAAGTGTAACTTTAACGATAATACTCTCGTTATAACAGCAAACGCCGTTTCAGGTAACGTTTATGACGAGGTTGCAATCGAAAAGACCGGCGATGATATTGAAATAGCATTTACATGCCGTTATCTCCTTGATGCTTTGAGAGTTTGTAACGTGGAGAATATTAAGCTTTCATTGTCAGGTCCGCTCAGAGCTATGCTTATTGAACCCGCTAACGATGAAAAAGAAAAGTTCCTGTTTGTAACACTTCCCACAAGAATGAAATAAGGGGTATTATTAAAAAAACTTCTGAAATATGATATGTAAAAAAATCAGTTTTACAGACTTTCGTAATATACAAAAGGCGGAAATAGAATTTTGTGAGGGCGTTAATATTCTATATGGCAACAACGCTGAGGGTAAGACTAACGCGCTTGAGGGAATCTATTTGTTTGCCAACGGAAAAAGCTTCAGAACGTCTAATGACAGAGATCTTATTAACTTTTCAAAGGATATAAGCTTTGTAAAAATGGATTTCGAGGATTCTTCGAGAAATCATAATATGGAAATGAAGCTTGTACGTGGAAGCAGAAAGCTTTGCTACAGAAACGGGGTAAATATAAAAAAGCTATCCGATTTTGTGGGTTATTTCAGAGCAGTTCTGTTTTGTCCCGAGCATTTGTCGGTCATTAAAGACGGGCCAAGCGAAAGACGTTCGTTTCTTGACGCGGCTATCTGCCAGATAAAGCCCTTTTATTTGTCCTCGCTTCAAAAGTATAATAATATTTTGAATCAGAGAAATATGCTCTTGAAAAACTACGAGGATAATAAAGAAGACTTTAACAGAACTATAGAATTATGGTCTGCCTATCTTGCGAGGGAAGCTTCTCTTATCGCAAGAGAAAGATACGAATACGTTAAGATACTAAATTCGCACGTTAAGGATTTTTTTAACGATATGACGAACGGCAGAGAGGATACTTACCTCGAATATAACAAGGTATTGACCGAGGATGAGTATTACGAAAAGCTGACTCATAATTATGAAAAAGAAATTCAAGCCGGCAGTACGCTTTACGGTATCCATAAGGACGATATTGACATATATCTGAACGGGCGCGAGGCGAGAAGCTTTTGTTCACAAGGACAGCAGAGATGTCTTGCCCTTGCGATGAAGCTCGGCGAGGGCGAAATATCAAGACAGGTAACGGGTGAATACCCCGTACTACTATTCGACGATATTTTCAGCGAGCTTGATTCAAAGAGAAAAGAATACGTTACTAACGGCATAAAGAAATGTCAGGTTATTATAACGAGCTGCGAAAAAGAGGGCATACAGAACGTTGCGGGTAACGTTATTCAGGTGGAAAAGGGTAGCTACTCTAAAATTTAAAGATAAAGAGAAGATTTATGTATATACATTTGGGAAACAAAAAGAATATCCGAGAGAAAGATATAATCGGAATTTTTGATATGGACAAGGCTACGATGTCTAAGGTTACGCAAAAATTTCTGAATAAGAAAGAAAAAGAGAATAACCTTATTATGACAATAGACGAGCTTCCGAAATCACTTATTCTTACCGATAATAAAGTATATATGTCCCAGCTTTCACCCAACGCCATCTACGGCAGATTAACAGATAAAGAGAAGATATAAAAAGCACAAAATGTCAGGAGTTTCACTCCCGAACCCTTGACCAGAGGTACTTTTTGAAAAAAGAACCTCTGGACTCCCCAAAAACTTTCTATAAACTTCCTCTCGGGAGAAATTTTAAGCGAAATATTATATAATATATAGAAATAATTTTAACTTCAAAAGTATCGAAAAATACTCTTTTCGATAATAAATAAGGAGAAATATCATAATGAGCGAACAGACAAAGCACAACACCTATGACGAAAATCAAATACAGGTACTTGAGGGTCTCGAAGCTGTAAGAAAACGCCCCGGTATGTACATCGGCTCAACGTCAATAAGAGGTCTCCACCATCTTGTTTACGAAATTGTGGACAACTCTATCGACGAAGCTATGGCAGGCGCTTGTACTAAAATTATCGTTACTCTCCACGATGACGGAAGTATTTCCGTAAGAGATAACGGACGTGGTATTCCTGCAGGTATGCATCAGAAGATGGGTATTCCTACACCTGAGGTAGTATTTACCGTTCTTCACGCCGGTGGTAAGTTCGGCGGTGACGGTTACACGATCTCCGGCGGTCTTCACGGCGTTGGCGCTTCTGTCGTAAACGCGCTTTCAGAATGGCTTGTGTATGAAAATACCAACTCCGGTTCTTGTTATACACAGAAATTCGAAAGAGGTAAGACTGTAAGCGAGTACAGCCTTAAGGAAGAAAACTGCACAAATAACGGTCTTTACGTTAGATTTAAGCCTGACGCATTGATATTTGAGGAAACGGTTTTTGATTACGATACTCTCCTTAACAATATGAGAGAAAGAACGTTCCTTAACGCAGGAACCAACATCGTTCTCAGAGATGAAAGAACTCCCGAAGTAATTGAAAACGACCTTCTTTATGAGGGTGGTATCAAGAGCTTCGTTGAGCATCTTAACAACATAAAGCACTCAAATATGATCCACGAAGAGATCATATATATGAACGCTCGCAAGGAAGATACGATAGTTGAGGTAGCTTTGCAGTACAACGATAGCTACAGCGAAACTATGATGACCTTCGCAAACAACATTAACACTGTTGAGGGCGGTACTCACGAAACGGGCTTTAAGGCGGCTTTGACAAGCGTTCTTAACGAATATGCAAAGAAGCATAATATGATCAAAGGCGACGACAAGCTTTCGGGTGAGGATACAAGAGAAGGTCTTTGCGCGGTTATCAGCGTTAAGCTCCGCGATGCTCAGTTTGAAGGACAGACAAAGGCTAAGCTTGGTAACTCCGAGATCCGTTCCATTGTAAATAACTTGGTTTCTCAGAAGCTCGGTGAATACTTCGAAGAAAATCCCGCTATTGCGAAGGCTATAATTGAAAAATCACTTGCTGCATCAAGAGCAAGAGAAGCGGCAAGAAAAGCAAGAGAATTGACCAGAAGAAAGGGCGTTCTTGAAGGCGGCGGTATGCCCGATAAGTTGGCAGACTGTCAGGAAAGAGACGCGTCACTTACAGAGCTCTTCTTGGTGGAAGGAGACTCTGCGGGCGGTTCAGCAAAAGAAGGACGCGACAGTAAGTTCCAGGCTATTCTCCCCTTGCGCGGTAAGGTTCTTAACGTAGAAAAGAGCCGTATCGACAGAGTTTATGCAAACACAACCATTATTCCGATAATTCAGGCGCTCGGCTGCGGTATCGGCGAAGACTTCAATCTTGAAAAGCTTCGTTACGGCAAGATAATCATTATGGCCGATGCCGACGTTGACGGTTCACATATTCAGATACTTCTTCTCACTTTCTTCTTCAGATATATGAGAAAGCTTATCGAAAACGGTAATATCTATCTCGCAAACCCTCCGCTTTATAAGATCGCAAAGGGTAAGCAGATAAGATATGCTTATTCTGATGCTGAAAGAGATGAAAAGATAGCTGAGCTTGGCGGTAACGTTGAAGCGAGCAGATATAAAGGTCTTGGTGAAATGAACCCCGAACAGCTTTGGGAAACTACTATGGACCCCGAATTCCGTTTGATCAAGCGTGTTACTATTGAAGACGCTATGACCTGTGATGAAACGTTCTCAACCCTTATGGGTGACAACGTTGAGGGCAGACGTGACTTTATTGAAAAGAACGCGCAGTACGTATCAAACCTCGATATCTGATCTTACTATGAAAATTGCTACTATAACCCTTAACCCTGCCATCGACAGAAATATTCTGTATGAGGAAAGCTTGCTGACGGGCGGACTTAACAGAGTAAGTCCTGCGGTGGTCAATGCCGGCGGGAAAGGAATTAACGTTTCGCGAATGTTGAAAAGACTTGGTATAGAGCCCTATACCTACGGATTTATCGGCGGGTACACGGGCAATATGCTTGTTGATATGCTGAAAAACGAAGGCATTGAGACTCAGTTTACGAAAACGCTCGCTGAAACGAGAATGAATATAAAAATTACCGACAAAAACGGCGAACAGACCGAAATTAACGAACACGGCGGTCCCGTCAACGAGGACGAGCTTAAGGTTTTAATTGAACAGCTTAAGAAAAGCGACGCTGACGTGTTTATTATAGGCGGAAGCACACCGAAGGGGCTTGGCAGTGATACTGTATGCAAGATTACGGGAACTTTAAAGCTTCGCGGAAAACAGGTGATATGCGACGTGTCGGGCGAACCGCTTAAAAAGGTCGTGGAAATAAGGCCCTATCTTATAAAGCCGAACAAAGAAGAATTTTGTGAGCTTTTAGGCTTTACTCCTTCCGGTGATAAGTATTATGAGGAAGCAGTTAAGTTTTATATGAATACGGGCGTTGAGATTTTGCTTACCTTAGGCAAAGACGGCGCTGTTTATTCGGGGCGAGGCGGTAATTACGTTATAAAGAACCCCGAGGTTAAAGCAAAAGGCTTTTCGGGCGCAGGAGACACGTTTCTTGCATCGTTTGTGTATGCCATCACGGTAGAAAAGCCGATTAAGGATGCGCTACGCTTTGCTTCGGCGGCAAGTCTATCAAAGGTGACTCTTGAAGGAACAAACTTGCCTGACTTACAGCTTATTAGATCCAACCTCGAAAGCGTAAGTGTAAAAGAAATCTAATTTTTAAAAATTACATCTTAAAATAAAAAACCTGAAAGGTGAAAAAATGGACAATTCAAATTTGGAATTTGCTAACCAGAAAATATTAGACGTTGGTTTGTCAAAGGAAGTTAAAAAGTCCTTTATTGACTATTCAATGAGCGTTATTACCTCACGTGCGCTCCCCGATGTCAGAGACGGTCTTAAGCCCGTTCACAGACGTATTCTCTACGCTATGTACGAAGACCACCTCACTCACGATAAACCGTTCAGAAAGTCGGCTACCACAGTCGGTAACGTGCTCGGTAGATATCATCCTCACGGTGATGCTGCCGTTTACGACACTATGGTAAGA
The DNA here is from genome assembly GCA_015065045.1 of Oscillospiraceae bacterium. GTDB lineage: Bacteria > Bacillota > Clostridia > Oscillospirales > CAG-272 > RGIG1995. The sequence goes on from SVRB01000039.1 coordinate 8,022, forward strand.
CTTGCGCAGACCTTCTCGCTTCGTTATCCCTTGATCGAAGGTCAGGGTAACTTCGGTAATATCGACGGCGACAGCGCTGCTGCTTACCGTTATACTGAAGCAAGAATGCACCGCATTTCTAACGAAATGATGAGCGATATAGAAAAAGAAGTTGTTGACTTTATGCCCAACTTCGATAACAAGCTGAAGGAGCCTACCGTTCTTCCTGCAAGATTTCCTAACTTGCTCGTAAACGGTACTATCGGTATTGCCGTCGGTATGGCTACAAATATCCCTCCTCATAATATGTGCGAGGTTATTGACGGTACTATCTTCTTGATGGACAACCCCGATGCTGAGATCGTTCAGCTTATGGATTACATCAAGGGTCCCGACTTCCCGACGGGCGCTACTATCTGCGGTACTCAGGGTATCTATTCTGCATACACAACCGGTCGCGGCAGAATTATCGTCAGAGCAAAGGCTACTATCGAGGAAGAAAAGCATAGAATTATAATTACAGAAATTCCTTATCAGGTAAACAAGACAACACTTAAGGCAACCTTGGCTGAATGTGTTAAGGACAAGAGAATCGAGGGTATACGCGATATTCGCGACGAGTCTTCGGGCAGAACGGGTATCCGTATCGTTATCGACTGCCGTCAGGACGCTAACTGTCAGATCATTCTCAATCAGCTTTATAAGTTTACACAGCTTCAGGACACTTGTGCTGTAAATATGTTGGCGCTTGTTGATAACATTCCGAGAGTGCTTAATCTTAAGGAAATTCTTACTTACTATATTAAGCATCAGGAAGAAGTAATCGTAAGAAGAACAAAGTTTGAGCTTGAAAAGGCGCTTCAGGAAGCGCACATAAACGAGGGTTATAAGATTGCGACAGATAATATTGACGAGGTAATCAGTATTATCCGTGCATCCGCATCTATCCCCGACGCTAAGCTTAAATTACAAGAACGCTTCGGACTTTCCGAAATTCAGTCTCAGGCTATCGTTGAAATGACACTCGGCCGTTTGTCAGGACTTGAAAGACAGAAGGTTGAAGAAAAGTTGGCTAAGCTTTACGCGCTTATTGAAGAATTGCGCGGCATTTTGGCTGACGAAAACAAAGTAAAAGAAATTATCAAGAATGACCTTCTCGAAATAAAGAGAAAATACGGCGATGACAGAAAGACAGAGTGTGTTCCGCTCGAGGAAGAAATCGTACTCGAAGATTTGATCGTTCGTCACAGATGTCTTATTACCCTTTCACACGCAGGTTATATTAAGCGCCGCGCGGCTGACAGCTATTCTGCACAGCACAGAGGTGGTAAGGGTATTATCGGTATGACCACTAAAGAAGAAGACTTCGTTGAAATGGTGGTTTCTGCCGACAGCCATGCAAACCTTATGATGTTTACTGCAAACGGTAAGGTATTTACTAAGAAGGCATATCTTATCCCCGAAGCAGGCAGAACTGCAAAGGGTACAAATATTGCAAACATTCTTGAAATTGATAAGGACGACAAGATTACCGCAATGATCGATATGGAACGCTTTGATATGGGCGGCTTCTTGACTATGGTTACAAGAAACGGTATAATCAAGCGTACACCCGTTGAAGAATACGAATATCAGCGTAAGGGCGGTAAGAAGGCGATAAATCTTGACGAGGGCGATGAGCTCGTATTTGTTGCTCATACAATGGGTGATAATGAGATCGTTATTGCTACCAAGAACGGCTTTGCTGTTCGCTTTGAGGAATCAAAGGCAAGACAGGTAGGAAGAACGTCAAGAGGTGTTATTGCGATAAGACTTACAGAGGGAGACTGCGTTGCGGGCGCGGCAATCGTTGACGATACAAAGACTCTCCTCTTTATAACAGAAAACGGCTTCGGTAAGAGAACCGAGTTTAAGAACTTCCCCTGCCACAACAGAGGCGGTAAGGGTGTTATCTGTCATAAGCTGTCCGATAAGACAGGCAGAATTGCAGACGTTGCGGCAGTTGACGAAACTGACGACGTTATGCTTATAACAAACGACGGAACTGTTATCAGAACGCCCGTTTCCGGTATTTCAACTTACGGAAGAACAGCGGCGGGAGTTATCGTAATGAGACTCTCCGAGGGCGCATCTATCGTAAACTTCGCAAAGGTTCAAAAAGAGGATGAGGAAGATGAAGAAGCGCAGGATAATGAATAAAATAATTCTCCTGATCTGTCTGTGTCTGACGCTGACGCTTTGCTCGTGCGGAGGAAATATGACCGATGAATCGGTAAGACAGGAGCTCGAAAGACTTTTGCCCTTGTCTTATGAGATGAACGAAATATTCTGGGGAGAGGGATTGCCTCTTAAGGAATCAACCTCGGGACTGAAATACGTTCCCGTTGCCGATGACTGTCAGTTCAGCTCCACAGAGGAGATATTACAAAAGGCATCCGAGGTTTTCTCAAAGGATTATCTCGAAAACATTAAGGAAGCATTATTTACCGATACCGACGATATTGACCCAAGATATATTGATACTGACGGATTATTAAAGGGCGATAAAACGAACAAGGGCTTTGATATACAATCGAACGTTGTAATCGAAAGCGCGGTAATAAAAAAGCAGAACAGAGGAACTGTTATCGTAACCGTTGAACATGAGGACGGCGGAAAGAATGAGATAACACTTGTTTTGCAGGACGGAAAATGGTATATTGACAGTCCGACATATTAAGGTATAATATTAAGTGTTATATATTTTGGAAGGAAGACAAAACAATGGGAATTTATGAAGAACTTCAACAAAGAGGTCTTATTGCTCAGGTAACTGACGAACCTCAGATACGTGAGCTTGTAAATAACGGTAAGGCAAAATTTTATATTGGCTTTGACTGTACAGCAGACAGTTTAACAGCAGGTCATTTTATGGCGCTCACACTTATGAAGCGTTTGCAGATGGCAGGCAACAAGCCGATAGCTCTTATCGGCGGCGGTACAACTATGATCGGTGACCCCTCGGGCAGAACCGATATGAGAAAGATGCTCACAAAGGAAGACATCGACCATAACGCTGAATGCTTTAAGAGACAGATGGAAAAGTTTATCGAGTTCGGCGAAGACAAGGCTATGATGATAAACAATGCTGATTGGCTTTTGAAGCTCAACTACGTTGATATGCTCCGTGAGGTTGGCGCGTGCTTCTCTGTAAACAATATGCTCAGAGCAGAGTGCTACAAGCAAAGAATGGAAAAGGGACTTTCGTTCCTTGAATTTAACTATATGATCATGCAGTCATACGACTTCTACTATCTGTACAAGAACTATGATTGTAACCTTCAGTTCGGCGGAGATGACCAGTGGAGCAATATGCTTGGCGGTACTGAGCTTATCAGACGTAAGCTTGGCAAGGACGCGAACGCTATGACTATTACGCTTCTCACTGACTCTCAGGGTAAGAAGATGGGTAAGACCGCAGGTAACGCTGTATGGCTCGATCCCAACAAGACTTCACCCTTTGAATTCTATCAGTACTGGAGAAACGTTGGCGACGCTGACGTTATGAAGTGTATCCGTATGCTTACGTTCCTTCCCCTTGAAGAAATCGACGAGATGGAAAAATGGGAAGACAGCCGCATAAACGAAAAGAAGGAAGTATTGGCATACGAGCTTACAGCTCTTGTTCACGGCAAGGAAGAGGCTGACAAGGCTAAGGAAGCATCACGCTCACTCTTCTCAGGTCAGGGCGGAGATGATTCAAATATGCCTACAACTGAAATCGCGTTGGCTGATGCAGAAAACGGTATGAACATAATCGACCTTATGATCAAGTGCGGACTCAGCGACAGCAGAGGCGAAGCTAAGAGACTTATTCAGCAGGGCGGCGTATCTGTTGACGGAGAAAAGGTAACCGGTATGGACTATGTTGTAAGCCTTGACGCATTGAAGAACGGCGCGAAGATCCGTAAAGGCAAGAAAGTGTTCCATAAGGCAATTATTGCTTAATAATTGAGTTAAGAAAAGACAGACTAAAAACAGTCTGTCTTTATTTTTTGGGAAAATAATAAGATAACATATTTAAAAGTTTTGAGGGAGTCAAGAGGGCACTTTTTCAAAAGTGCACCTCTTGTCAGGGTTCGGGGCGAAGCCCTGACGTTGTCTGCCTCTTTAAAAAAACGCTTTCGCGTTTTTTTGTTTTTCTAAGACGTATTATCTGCTTAACAATATTGTCTTTTCTTTTTTATGTTACTTTCTTGCGTGCCAAGAAAGTAACCAAAGAAGGCACAAGGGAGGGGAGTTCCGATCCTCCCCTCCCCCTGACCCCACCCTTTCAAACGGCCGAGGGCGTTCCTCCCTCGGAACCCTCCTTGGTCTGCGGAAGATATG
>SVRB01000040.1 GCA_015065045.1 Oscillospiraceae bacterium
CTTGTTTCAGCACCGGGCGGAGTTGATTTTGAGTATGCAAAGAAAACAAACAAAAAGGTTATATTTGCTCTCTCTCTTCCCGGTAAAGTCGCCCCCGAAACTGCGGGAAACATTATAGCAAACACGGTAATATCAAAGGTTTCGGAGGTATATTTATGATATGCTTCGCTATGTGCGGTTCTTTTTGCACACTGAGTGATTCTTTTAATATACTCGAAAAAATGATATGTGACGGATATGATATCCTTCCTGTAATGAGTGAAAAAACATACGTTACGGACACAAGATTCGGCAAAGCATCGGAGCATATTTCAAGACTCGAGGAAATATGCAAAAAACCAGTAATACACACCATTCCCGATGCAGAACCGATAGGGCCTAAGTACCGTCCTGAAGCTATGATAATCTGCCCTTGCACGGGAAACACTCTGGCAAAAATCGCAAACGGGGTTACAGATTCCTCGGTTACGATGGCTGCAAAAGCGCATTTGCGCAACAACAATCCGCTTATTATAGCACTTGCGACAAATGACGCTTTATCCGCAAACCTCGTTAATATCGGCAAGCTTGTGAACAGAAAAAATATATTTTTCGTTCCGCTTGTTCAAGACGACATTCACAAAAAACCGACATCCCTTATTGCAAAATTCGACCTCGTTACAGAGACGTTGAACAAAGCCTTAATGGGAAAACAGCTTATGCCACTCTTTCTTGGCGAAAGTAAACCTTAATACGATAATATTCGCTATATAATTCAAATTTTTTTAACAAAACAAGGAAAATGTATTGATTTTTTTGACTGACTATAGTAAAATATAGAATTGATTAAGGAATAAAAAAATCAAGGGGAAATAGACATGGCAAAGGAATTCAGAAGAATTGGCGTACTCACATCGGGCGGAGATGCCCCCGGTATGAATGCTGCTTTACGTGCAGTTACAAGAGCTGCTATTGATAAAGGCGTAGAGGTAATGGGTATTTACGAAGGTTATAAGGGACTTGTTCACCCTCAGCTTAAGCGTTTTACCCCCAGAGATGTTTCCAACATTATTTCGCGTGGTGGTACTGCTCTCTACTCTAACCGTTGCTTAGAATTTAAAGAAGAAGAAGGTATGCAGAAGGCTATCAAGACTTGTATCGAAAACGAGATCGACGGTATTATCGCAATCGGCGGAGACGGTACTTTCAGAGGCGCTACAGACCTTTCTATAAGAGGTATTCCCACTATCGGAATTCCCGGTACTATTGATAACGATATTACTTCTACCGAATATTCTATCGGTTTTGATACAGCAGTAAACACAGCTGTTGAAATGATTGACCGTTTGAGAGATACTTGTGAATCACACGCTCGTTGCAACGTTGTTGAAATCATGGGAAGAAACGCAGGTTGGGTTGCTCTTGAAGCAGGTATCGCAACAGGCGCTTCCGCTATCATCATTAACGAAGTTCAGTTTGATGAAGATAAGGTTATAGAACAGGTTCTTGAAGCAAAGAAAAACAATAAGAGAAACTTTATCGTATGTATTGCAGAAGGTGTTCCCGCTGCTCTCGGCGATAAGCTTTACTCAGAAAAATTTGCTCAGAGATTTGAAGAAAAAACAGGTATTGAAACAAAGTTCGTAAGACTTGCGCACGTTCTCCGTGGCGGTGACCCCACAATGAGAGACAGATGCATTGCTACTCAGATGGGTAGCGAAGCAGTACGCTTGCTCCTCGAAGGAAAGAGCGACCTTGTTGTTGGTATGCGTGACGGAAAGCTTATTTCCACGGAAATAGGCTATGCCTTGAAGCTCGACCGTATGTACAAGGGCACACTCAAGGAAGGCGATCTTGATAACTTCACTGAAGAACAGATTGCTGAAATGAGAGCTTACTGCGAAAAGAGACATAATGACCTCGAAAAGCTTTACAAGATAGCTTACGAAATGGCTCACTAATAACAAAAAAACTTATCCCCAGCGGTTTAATTCAAACCGTTGGGGATTTTTTTGATAAAACAAAAAGAGAGTACACAGACATAATCCGTGTACTCTCTTATTCTTTATATAAAGAACTTTCTTTCCATGATCTCTTTCGCGGGACGGTATATCGCAAGGAATATCAAAAGTCCTCCGATCATCACAAGTGTAGCTAAAGGATATAATGACCAACCTATAAATCTTCCGAGACCAAAGGTGTAATTTACAAAAAATTCAATCAACAACATAAACGCGCCGAGAGATATCAAGAATCCGCCGTATATATAGAGCTTCCCTCTTTTTATATATCTAAGCAAGGTTACAAGCGCTGTTATCAAAACACCTAAGCCCACTACAAGCGGAAATGCAAAGGACATAAACCACTTGCCGCCTGTCTCATAATTTATATACAAAAGATACGCTGACAAAACCAAAAAGTCTATCGGAACAAATATAACGGGATTCGGCTTCTTAAACCAGCTCGGCATTACAATAAGCACGTATCCCAACACTAAAGCGCCCATTACATATCCCGACCACGTAACAGTTCTGTTTATCTGCCAATCACACAAAAAAACTATAATAATGGGCAAAACAGATGCAAACGTTAAAAGAATTTGCGGCAAAAAAGTCGCTCTTTTAGTCCTAGGATATGTGTTAGACGGATACAAAGCATCTCCCTCACCCTGTGTCAAGTCGGGGTGAAACACTCTTGTTCCGCAAAGAGGGCAAGTTTTCTCAGTATCAGCTAATTTTACTCCGCATTTTATACAATACATCACTTTTCTCCTCTATTGGTCGTAACCAAAACTTCAACACCCATTTCCTGTAATACCTTATGGAAATAATATTCAAGCTCGGGTTCTTTTATATTACGAATAAAGTTTATATACAATTTATCCTTAAATGACAACACACCGCAGTTATACGGCGCTGTCGCCTGGACTCCCAATATAAAGTCCAATCTGTCAACATAGTCCATCATTTCATCAGGCAGCTTTACAGCGCCCAAATTCGACAAAGACAGACACGATTTCGATTCGCCAACTATATCAAATATAGTTTTCATAACTATATTTTTAATAAACAAAGGCATAACTCTTACAGCCATTAGCTTTTCGCTGTTTACGTTAGCGGCTATCTTCATACTCATCTGCTTCTTTGTTATGTCTCTGCCCATCCAGTGAACTATTATATCGCATATTTCTTCAAAAGAATATTCACCAAGTCTTGGTAAAATCTCGGGCGTTGTATACAAGGCAAAGTTACGCAACGTTCTGCTCGGGAAAAGGTTACGCAAGTTTACAGGCAAAAGCACTTTTATGGGCTTTCTCTTGTTTATATTCGGCACTTTTTCCATCTGCAACTTTTGGAGCGCCATCATCATAGCGGCGCACAAAAACGTTGTTAAACTAACCTTATACTCATGCGCTTTATCGAGTATATCCTTTACAGAAACCTCAAAACAGGTTAAATTCAAAAATCCGCCAAGCTCAGGAGTTCCCGACATATGCCAAGCAGTATTCTCTTGTCGGCTTGCTGTAATTTTACCTGAATACTTTTGGAAGCTATCCTCAAGCTCGCTTTCGCTCGGCTCTTCAAGTCTGCCCAAAACACCGTTTTCAGCAGGAATATGCACACCATATTTTTGCTGTAAATATTCAGCAACGAGGCTCTTCAAAAATATAAGCGCACCCGTACCGTCAGTAAGCGAATGAAACACTTCAACTGCTATTCTCTTTTTATAAACAATAACTCTGAATGCGCATTTTGCAGTTTCCTTTTTCGACATTCTTGTCAAAGGATAACTGCTCTCTTCTCTGATTTCGGGCGCTTCCGACAACTGCTCAAGATAATACCAGAAAAATCCCTTTTGAAGTCTTACCGCAATCGACGGAAATCTGCGAACAGTTACGTCAAGGGCTGTAGCCAACACTTCTCTGTCAATGTTTTCCTTAAGCGTTGCCGAAAGTCTGAATACGTTACTCCAGTTTTGTCTGCGGGCGGCGGGATATATTTTCGCCGCATTATCAAGCCTCAACCAACGAAGCTTTCTTTCACCCGACATGTTTTTATTAAGAAATTCGTTTATTACCGAAAAATCCTTTATATCTTCTTCAAGACCATATAGCAAATATCCGTGCCATCTTTCAGGCGCTACAACTAATTTCGAACTGCAACCGTTGTCCGTTAGCTTTTGATGAATACCTACGGCATCATCGAGCATTATTTCATCTTCGCCAACAAAGATCAAAGAAGGTGGCATTCCGTCTAAATCTGCAAACAACGGTGAAACAAAAGGATTTTTTCTATCCTTTGTATAGCTATCTGCATAGAAGCTTAGCATTTCAATACTCATCGTGGGATCTATTTGTTTATTATCCTCATATGATTTTCCGGATGCTGTCATATCAGTCCAAGGCGACAATGCAATAATCGAGCTTGGCAATGCTATTCCTGCTTCTTTTAGCTTTAAACAAAGAGCGTAGCAAAGTCCACCGCCTGCGCTTTCTCCGCAAAGAGTAATTTTTTCGGGAGAAAAGCCTTTTTCAATCAAGTAATTATAGCTCTCAAATACATCCTCAAGAGCTGCGGGATAAGGATTTTCGGGAGCTAATCTGTATCCGACGCAAAACACTCTCGTTCCGCACTGAACAGCCAACATAGAACCAAAGCCCTTAGCATATTCAATATCTCCACATGTATATCCACCGCCGTGAAGATATAGTATTACACCCTGTCTTCTCTCATCCTTCGGAACTATCCACGCGCCGACAAAACGCTCGAATTCATGTTCTTTTACAAATACGTGATCCTTATGCTTTGATTCCATAAGCTCACCTATCTTGTTCTGACCCTTACGGATAGTCTTTAAAGAACAGCTTGACAGAAGCGGCTTTATTATTGATAATTGTGTTTTTAGAGTTTTAGCAGATATTGCCATACTTATTCCCTATCCTAAAATCGTTTCCCTTATCAGAAAAACGAAATTTGATTTGTTTCCGGAAGCCCTTCAAGCGCTCCGTTTTCTCTCAACAGTTCCACGATCTTTTTCGAAAGCTTTGCCTTTTCGGTAAGCTCCTCGATAGAAATCGGGTTATCATCTCTTGCTTTTACTATGTTATGCGCAACGCTCTCGCCAAGTCCAGCAAGACACGCAAACGGAATTCTTATCTTTCCGTCCTCGGGCAAGAATGCCGTTGCATCAGATTTGTAAAGGTTTACGGGCAAGAACTTTATACCTCTTGCAAAGCATTCGTTTACGATCTGCATTGCTGTATAAGTATCCTTTTCTGTAGCGGATGCTTCTCTGCCCTTTTCATCTATAAGTTTCATAAGTTGCTGAACCTTACCTCTGCCGCCCATAACAGTTTCACCGTCAAAGCCGTCAGGCGCCGCCGTAAAATAAGCGGAATAAAAGGCAATAGGCTGATATACCTTATACCACGCAAGTCTTATCGCTGACATTACGTATGCTGCCGCATGCGCCTTCGGGAACATATATTTAATCTTCTTACAAGAATCTATATACCATTCCGGAACGTTATGCTCGCGCATCTTTGCTTCCATCTCGGGAGTGAGGTTCTTGTTTTTCTTACGAACGTTTTCCATTATGTTAAAAGCGTCACTGTTATCAAGTCCCTTGTGCTGAAGGTATACCATAATGTTATCACGTGTTCCAACACATTCAGAAATAGTACATATTCCATCCTTGATAAGATCCTTAGCATTTCCGAGCCATACGTCAGTACCGTGTGAAAGTCCCGATATCTGCAAAAGGTCGGAGAAATACTTCGGCTGTGTATCCACAAGCATCTGTCTTGTAAACGCAGTTCCGAATTCGGGAAGTCCGAACGTTCCTGTAGGACTTCCTATATCCTCTTCTGTTACACCAAGTCCCTTTGTCGACGTAAACAAAGACATAACCCTTTGGTCATTCATAGGAACGTCAAGAACGCTTATGCCCGAATATTTTTCAAGCATCTTATATTTCGTCGGCACATCGTGTCCGAGAATATCAAGCTTCAAGATCGTGTCGTGCAAATGGCTGAACTCAAAGTGAGTAGTGATGATCGTACTGTTTCTATCATCGGCAGGATGCTGTACGGGTGAAAAGTCATATATATCGTATTCGTGAGGAATTACGATTACACCGCCGGGGTGCTGTCCCGTTGTAAGCTTAACACCGAGACACTTGTTTATAAGTCTTTGAAGTTCTGCTCTGTTAACCGATACACCCTTGTTTTCTAGATACTTATTTACAAGCATATATGCCTTTTTATCGGCAAGTGTACCCAAAGTTCCCGCTCTGAACACGTTTTCTTCACCAAACAATACTTCTGTGTATTTATGCGCGTCAGCCTGAACGTCACCCGAGAAGTTAAGGTCAATATCAGGTGTTTTTTCGCCCTTAAATCCAAGAAATGTCTCAAAAGGAATATCGTGTCCGTCGTGTATCATATTTGTGCCGCATTCGGGACAATCCTTGTCGGGAAGGTCAAACCCCGACGCAACAGAACCGTCGGTATAAAAATAGCTGTACTTACATTTAGGACATCTATAGTGAGGAGGAAGCGGATTAACTTCCGTTACGCCACACATCGTAGCGGCAAACGAAGAACCAACCGAGCCTCTCGAACCAACAAGATACCCCTGCGCTTCGCTGTTTGCAATAAGCTTTTGCGCAATTATATACATGATCGCAAAGCCGTTACCGATAATAGGCGTAAGCTCTCTCTCAAGTCTGTTTTTTACGAGCTCGGGTACGGGATCTCCATACCATTCCTTAGCCCTTGCCCAGCACATTTCCTGCAGTTCCTCTTCACATCCGGGAATACTCGGAGGATAGAAGCCCGTAGGAATAGGTCTTATCATTTCAATTTCATCATTTATCTTGTTCGGGTTTTCAATTACAACTTCTCTTGCAACGTCTTCACCCAAATATGAAAATTCTTCAAGCATTTCATCGGTTGTTCTGAAATACAATTCGGAATCACCGTCATCCTCAAAGCCTCTGTCGAACTGAAGCATTTTTCTATGTATCTCGTCACGCTTTTCCATAAAATGAGCGTCACAAGTCGCAACGACCGGCTTCTTTGCCAAGCGTCCGATCTCTACAACCTTACGGTTGAAATCACGTAATGCCTCCTCGTTTGGAGCAAGGCCCTTCGCTATCATAAATCTATTGTTCGAAAGGGGCTGAATTTCAAGATAGTCATAATATTTTGCGATTCTGATAAGCTCGTTCATCGGTTTTCCCGCTATAATAGCAGAAAACAATTCTCCTGCCTCACAAGCTGATCCGACAATAAGACCTTCTCTAAGCTCGTTTAGCACCGTCTTAGGAAGTCTGGGATTTCTGTAAAAATAATCTATATATCCCTTTGAAACTATCTTATATAAATTTTTAAGTCCCGTTCTGTTTTTTGCAAGAAGAATCATATGGTACGGACGAAGCTTTAACGGGTCTGCCTTTTCGCCCATGATTCTCGCCATTTCAGAGGTATCTCTCGCGCCCTCTTTTTTTAATTTCTGACACATAACAGCAAAAATCTTCGCCAACATCTCTGCGTCGTTATACGCTCTGTGATGACCGAATTCACCTAAATTATAGTAGTCAGCAATTACGTTCAGCTTGTGCTTCTTCAAATTCGGATTCAAAAATCTCGAAAGAGAAACTGTATCAATATACGTAGGTTTGAAATGGATCTTATGATCCTCGCACGCCTTCTTTATAAAGCCAATATCAAATGATGCGTTATGAGCTATAAGTATACGGTCTCCCGCAAATTCAAGAAAGCTCTTAACAGCTTCTTCAGTCTTGGGCGCTCCCTTAACCATCTCATCAGTTATACCGGTAAGCTCAATAATATTCTCGGGAATAGGACATTCAGGATCAACATACGTACTGAATATATCAAGTATTTCACCGTTTTTAAATTTAACGGCACCGATTTCCGTTATCTTACAGTTTTGAGCTGAAAGTCCTGTTGTTTCAATATCAAAAATACAGAACTCGTCATCAGTAAAGTTAGCATTCTGCTCTCCGTAAACAACTCTTGCCGTATCGTCTACAAAATATGCTTCCATACCGTAAATGACCTTCATTCCCGTCTTTTCGGAAGCATACATTGCTCTCGGGAATGCCTGAACGTTTCCGTGGTCGGTTATAGCAACCGCCTTATGTCCCCATTTCTGAGCAGTCTTGATCGCATCCTCGGGAGCAATGATAGCATCCATTGAGGACATACAAGTATGTAAATGTAATTCTACTCGTTTTTCTTCTGATTTATCGATTCTTGCAAGCTTTTTGATCTTTGCTATATCAAGCACGTTCATAACAAGCTCGTTTGCAAACTTATCAAAACGAACGTTACCCTTTACTGCAAGTACGTCACCATTGCCGATCTCGTGGGTGATCTGCGACTCGTGAGATTCAAGCACCATCTTACAGAAGATAGACGAATCGTTATCTGTCAATGCAAATTCAAATATAACCTTATCGCCGTTTCTGTTTTCTTTTGCTTCGCACTGGAAAACCTCACCCGTAATAACAACGTGACGCAATGGCTTGTCCAAATTACGCATAGGTGTAGGATCAATATCAAACCTTTCACCGTAAACATAATTAGGCTCGGATATATCAAAGTCGGTATCACCAACGTGTATCAAGCCGTTTTCAAGCTTTTCTAAAACCGATTCCTTTTCTCCCAAAGCTGTAACTCTTTCGAGATTTTTCTGTTTTTCTGCAAGCTCATTTTTCTTATCTTCAACCTTACGCTCCTCCTCACGCTGAGTAAAAGCCTTATTTATCTCATTAGCATATCTGATCTCTTTTTCACGAACTATAGATGCAAAATCATAATTGGAATTTTCGTCACGCAATATTTCAACCGTATATTTTAATCCAAATTCATCTTCTATGATCTTTGAAATTATCTCAGGCGTTTTAGCGCTGTATAAAAGCTCTATGCCGCCGTTTGTAAAAGATATCTCGATAGATATCTTATTTTCTTCAATTTTCAAATTATATTCATTGAAAAAGCCTCGGGAAATAGCGCCTCTATGCCCTGCCTCAAGTAAAACATCGGAAATTACAGCATCAGAAAAAAGCGCACTGTCGTACTTAGGCATGATCCTAACACTGCGCAAAACGTAACACTGTCTTATTCCTTCTTCAAGGCTATACAGTGTTCTCTTATTTATAAGCTTTTCAAATCTGATATCCGCTTCAACAATTTTCAATTCACGGTTTATTCGAACGTTTTCTACAATACCTGAGTTTAATATCTCCCCGTACTGCTCGTCCGCCTCGAAGCGATTAAATAATTCGCCTAACGTTTTAGCCATTATTTCACCTTATTTTACATTCTTTTTATTTCTTCAATAAGCTCGTCAATAATTCTATTTTCGTCAATTTTTCTGATTATCTCGCCTTTTTTAAACAAAACTGCCTCGCCAATGCCGCCTGCAATACCAATGTCGCATTCCTTAGCTTCTCCGGGGCCGTTTACAACGCATCCCATTATTGCTACGTCAATTTTCTTATCTAATTTAATATCGGCAGCTCTTTTTTCAAACTCATTCGCAATTCCGATAAGGTCTATCTTAGTTCTTCCGCACGTCGGACACGAAATAATATTTATTCCGTTATCCTCGGAAAGTCCTATAGATGAAAGAATAGCCTTTCCCTCTCTTATCTCCTCAATAGGATCTGCTGTTAATGATACTCGCATCGTATCTCCTATGCCGTCAAGCAATAAAGAACCAATACCTACAGCAGATTTAATAACGCCCTTATGTACAGTTCCTGCCTCCGTAACACCCAAATGTAACGGATATTCGGTATTCTCTGCCAATAACCTGTTGGCTTTTATCATATCAGCTACTCTCGATGATTTTACTGCAAGTATTATATTATTAAAATCAAACTTTTCAAGCAAAGAAGCGTGATATAATGCGCTCTCCGCCAAAGCCTCGCCCGAGGGTCTGCCGTATTTTGCAAGTATATTTTTTTCCAAAGAACCGCTGTTTACACCTATTCTTATCGGTATATTCTTCTCAAAGCATACGTCAACAACAGCCTTTACTCTGCTTTCGTCACCTATATTACCGGGGTTTATTCTAATCTTATCAGCACCTGCATTAGCTGACTCAATAGCCATCTTATAATCAAAATGTATATCTGCAACTATGGGGATATTTATATCGGAATTCTTGAGTCTATGAACCGTCTTTACCGCTTCCATATCGGGAACGGTCATTCTGACTATATCGCATCCAACCGACTCAAGTCTTTTTATCTGATTGTAAGTGGCGTCAAAATCAGATGAATCTGTATTAGTCATAGATTGTATCGCAATTCTTTCGTTTCCGCCAATATACGTATTGCCTATCTTAACTCTCTTCGATTTACGCCTTTCCATCATATTCCCCTTCATTTACTATTTTTGAAACAATTTTAATACGTCATTATAGCCCACTACTACCATCAAAAGCAACAGTAGACAAAGTCCTGCAAAGTGTATATATCCCTCGATCTCACGCTTTACGGGTTTACGGAAAATAAGCTCATACAGCATAAAAGCAAACCTTCCGCCGTCTAACGCGGGAAGCGGGAGCATATTGAATATTCCAAGGTTAAGCGCAAGAAGTGCGCACATATACAATAAATTGTGCATACCCTTTTTTGTAGCTTCGCCAATAGCCGACGTTACACCGATAGGCCCTGACATCTGTTCGACGCCTACTTTACCGGTTACAAGGTAAACAAGCGATTTCCAAATAACCTCAACCATCGACTTGCTGCAAAATATTGTATGTTTAACTATATTGAAAAAGCTTATTCTCTCGCCATAAACTTTAAAATCCATTCTTCCGAAAGTCATTCCGCTTTCTGATATAGTTCCAAAAGAAACATCCTTTAAAACAACCTGTTTACCATCTCTTATTACGGTAATATCTATAGGAGCCGTTCCGTCAAACATAATAGCATTGCTTATTTCGTTACCAATGTGTACTCTGTTTTTTCCAACCTTAATTATCTCATCGCCAACCATAAGTCCGCATTCCTGAGACACTGCACCATCATTAAACTCTGCAACAACGTTAGATGCAAGACGGCTTGAGGTAGAAACAATTACAAGCACGATAAGAATACCCACAAGCACGTTCATAAAAGCGCCCGCAGAAACAATAATCATTCTCTGCCAAACGGGTTTATTGTTCAACGCATTTACATCTGTGCTGTCCTCATCTTCACCTACCATACTGACAAAACCGCCTATAGGCAAAAGACGAAGTGAATATACTATTCCGGTCTTGTCTGACTTTTTTGTAATAAGCTTCGGACCCATACCTATCGCAAATTCATTTATACCAACCTTAAACAAACGGGCAGCAAGATAGTGCCCGAGTTCATGTATAAATATGAGAAATCCAAATAAAATTAATGCAATTATTACCGTCAAGTTTTATCCTCTTTTCAAAAATTATCTTTCAGAAAGAAAGCGTACTGTCTCTCTCGCATTTCTGTCGGCTTGTTCTATATCCTCAATTGTGGGATTTTTTATATTCTTATAGTTAAGAACAACTTCGCTGACCATATCCATTATATCACAGAACGATATTTTTTTATTCAAGAACAGATAAACAGCTTCTTCGTTTGCGCCATTCAAAACGGCAGGTATAACTCCGCCCATTCTCATAGACTTATAAGCTAAATCAAGCAAAACAAAAGTATCTTTATCTGCTTCTGCAAAAGTCATCTTTCCAAGCTTAGCTAAATCAAGCTTTTCCTGTAATCCCTCGTATCTGTCGGGATAAGTTATTGCATACTGTATGCAGGTACGCATATCGGGTACGCCAAGCTGAGCCAAAACAGCATTATCAATATATTCGACCATTGAATGTATTATGCTTTCGCGGTGTACCACAACATCAACCTTATCTACGTCGATGTTGAATAAGTGACAAGCCTCGATAACCTCAAACCCCTTATTCATCAAGGTTGCCGAGTCAATCGTTATTTTCTGACCCATACTCCACGTCGGATGAGCCAATGCCATCTCGGGAGTAATATTTTGCAATTCCTCTCGCTTCTTACCAAAGAAAGGACCACCCGATGCTGTAAGAATAAGTCGGCTCACCTGTTTTGAGGGATAGCCTTCAAGACATTGAAAAATCGCGCAATGCTCACTGTCAACGGGTAATATACTTACACTTTTTTCACGAGCCCTCTTCATCACGATCTCACCTGCAGTAACAAGAGTCTCCTTGTTTGCAAGAGCAATATTCTTGCCCGATTCAATAGCTGCCAAAGTAGGTCTGAGTCCCGCTTTTCCGATGATT
>SVRB01000041.1 GCA_015065045.1 Oscillospiraceae bacterium
CGAGCTTACCGAGCTGCTCGGACTCGAGTCTGTTATCAAGAGAAAAGCAGGTAAGCTTTCGGGTGGATGGCAACGCAGACTTAGTATTGCTATGGCGCTGATCAGTGAGCCTGAGATACTGTTTCTCGATGAGCCAACGCTTGGACTTGACGTAATTGCGCGAAGCGATCTTTGGGATTTGATTCGTTCTCTTAAGGGTAAGGTTACGATTATTCTGACAACGCATTATATGGAAGAGGCCGAGGCGCTTTCCGACCGTATTGCCATTATGAAAGACGGCAAACTTCTTGTGTGCGATACTGCAGATATGATAAAAAGAATTGCAGATACAGACAATTTTGAACAGGCGTTTATCCGTATTGTTAAGGGGGTGTCAAAATGAAAATGATGACGTTTGCTGACAGAAATAAAAAAGAAATACTGCGTGACCCGTTAAATCTTTGTTTTGGGCTTGGATTTCCTCTTGTTTTGATTTTGCTGCTAAGCGCTATACAGGCAAATATCCCCGTAGCTCTTTTTGAGATTGAACATTTGACTCCCGGTATTACGGTGTTCGGACTTGCATTTATGACTTTGTTTTCAGCGACGATTATTTCAAAAGACAGAAGCACGTCGTTGCTTCAGCGTTTGTATACTACTCCGCTGACTCCGATGGATTTTATCCTCGGATATACCTTGCCTATTATTCCGATTTCCGTTGCTCAATGTATAATTTGCTATATTGCCGCAATCTTTCTCGGACTTGATATTACGGTCAATATTTTATATGCTGTGGTGTTTATTGTTCCGGTTTCAATACTCTATATTGCATTAGGTCTTCTTTGCGGAAGTGTGTTTACCGATAAGCAGGTTGGCGGTATCTGCGGAGCTTTGCTGACAAATCTTTCGGCTTGGTTGTCGGGCATTTGGTTTGACCTTGAGCTTGTGGGGGGAGCTTTTAAGAAAATTGCATATTCACTTCCGTTTGTTCACGCAGTTGAGATGGAACGCGCCGTGTTATCGGGAAACTTTGGCGGTATTTTCCCTCATATATGGTGGGTGCTCGGGTATTCTGCAGCAATACTTGCAGCGGCAGTGTTGATGTTCTTGCGCCAGATGAAAAAATAGTAAATACGGTTATATATCATTGATTTTCTGTGCCTTTTATGATAAAATATTCATCGAAAGATAGTGAGATGATTATGGAGAAAAATATGACAAAAGAAAAAATAACGCTTGAGAATATAAAAAAAGATTTAAGATTAACATTTTCAGCTCAGCATCATGTTAAAAGTGTAAGTCTTGAAGCTTTTATTATTCCGATTGTAATATTAGCTGTATGTATCGGTATTCTTACTAGAAGCTTTTGGATAGGATTATTTGTTTTTTTGCCCGGTACTGCATTTATTTATTGGCGCATTGTTGAAAGTAAAAAACATAGCGAAAAAAAGTGTGCGATTGATCAAGTTGACGGGCGTGAAGATATTTCTATCAGTATCGAAGAGTTTAGTCACTTCAGTGTTGAAACCGTATATGAACCACGTTTGTCAAGGCGCAAGAGAAATTATAAAGACGTAACGTATCTCAACTTTAAATCGGGACTCAGGTGTCGTTTGTATCCGGGAACCTATTATTCTTGGAGCAAGACTATGTATCTTAGCCCGAAGGGCATAAAAAATACGTCTGTAAAAGGCAATGAGTTTATTTGTGTTTCTTTACAGGGGAATCACGATGCTGTTTGCTTTTATCCGAGTAAGTTTTTTGAGCTTGACGATAGTTTAAAAAAGTATGTAAAAAAGGATTAAAGAATGATTTTCAGAGCTAAAGATTTTAACGATCTATCCGTATCGGAATTATATGAGATTTTAAAGTCAAGATGCGAGGTCTTCTTGATTGAGCAGAGAATAGTATGTCAGGATATGGACGACGTTGATTATAAGAGCAGACACTATTTTTTAGAGGAAAATAACAGAGTTATTGCTTATTTAAGGGCTTTTTATAATGAGGATGATGATTCTGTTGTTCAGATAGGCCGAGTATTAACTCTTAAGCACGGTGAGGGACATGGCGCCGAGCTTATGAAAAAGAGTATTGCTGATATAAAAGAACATTTTGAGTGCAAAAAATTATGTCTTCATTCGCAAAAGTATGCGGCAGGATTCTATGAAAAGTTTGGATTTAAAGTTGTTTCCGACGATTTTCTGGAAGAGGGCATTGTTCACGTTTCTATGGAACTTGAATTATAATTAAAAGGAGCTTATTGTAAGCTCCTTTTTTAATATATTTTTTGTATATAAAAAGTTTTTGCGGAGTCCAGAGGAAAATTCTGTAGGGGCGGATTCGTTTGTCCGCCCGTAAAATAAAGATGTTATTTTTGTTTTATGTCTTATGCTATGCGGGGCGTCGAGGTAGGGGTTCCCCGAAACGCACGAAGTAAGGTTTGGGGGTTCTCGTGGACGTCGCCCCCTACCGACAAAGTCTCTTTTTAAGCCTTCCCCTTGAGGAGAAGGTGGCAGCCGAAGGCTGACGGATGAGGTGTTTTTTGAAAAGAATTGTTTAGATATATATGATTAAAGTATGTAAAAATCAAATTTATTATTGCATCTTGAATGTTTTTAATAGGTGTGATATAATAAAAAGACTAGATATATTTTTTTCGGAGAAGATTTATGGAAAAATATTTGCAGATAGGGAAGATCGTAAATACACACGGCTTTAGAGGCGACGTAAAAATTCAGACCTGGAGCGACAGCCCCGAGGTTGTTACAAAGCTTAAGGTGTTATATCGCAAAGTGAACGGTCAGTTTGTTCCTATGAAGGTCAAAAAGGGATCTGTTCATAAGGGTATGGCTTTGATCAAGCTTGAAGAAATAAACGATTTTGACAGTGCAAATAATCTCCGCGAAGAAGTTATGTATGCCGACAGAGACGATATATCAAAGGGAAGCGATTCTTACTTTATTGCCGATTTGATAGGTCTTGACGTAATTGATATTGAAAACGGCAGAGTATACGGAAAATTAAAAGAGGTTATGCAGTATGGCATACACGATATATATACTGTAAGCACGGAAAAGGGCGAGGTGTTGATTCCCGCCGTTGCCGAGTTTGTAAAAAAAATATCAGTAGAAGAGGGTATTTTTATAAAGCCCATTGAGGGAATGTTTGATGAGGTTTGATATAATGACGCTTTTTCCTGAATTAACCGATGGTGTTCTGGGTGAAAGCATAATCGGCAGAGCGCAAAACAAGGGCGCTGTTGAAATACATTCGCATAATATAAGAGATTTTTCCGAGGACAAGCACCGCCGTGTTGACGATACGCCGTGCGGCGGGGGGATGGGTATGCTTATGGCAGCTCCGCCTATATACCGTTGTTGGAAAAACATTGTTGACAATACGGATCATAAAAAGAGGAAAACGGTATATATGTCCCCTCAAGGCAGAGTGTTGACTCAGAGTATTGCAAAAGAATATCTTGACTGCGAACAGATTATAATTTTGTGCGGTCATTACGAGGGTGTTGACAGACGTATAGTAGACGAGATCGTTGATGATGAAATATCGATAGGCGATTATGTATTGACGGGCGGTGAGTTACCCGCTTGCATATTCGTTGATTGTGTTTCGAGAATGATAGACGGAGTTTTGAGCGATACGGAGTGCTTTGAGAACGAAAGTATATCAAACGGTATGCTCGAATATCCGCAGTATACAAGACCTATCGATTTTATGGGCAGAAAAGTCCCCGAGGTTCTTCTTTCGGGTAACCATAAAAAGATAGACGAGTGGCGATATAAGGCTGCTCTTGAATTAACTAAGAAAAACAGACCTGATTTGTTGTAAATATATTTGTATTTTTGTGAGAGCGGAGGTGAAGGACGTGACTGCAGGCAGAGGAAAAAATAAAGTTAAAGAGTTTTTTGCAAAAAGTAAGCTGTTTTCGTTTTTTGCAAAGGCTGCATCGTATTTATTCAGTAAAGCCGAGAGTAGTATAACGGGAAAGATATTTTCGAGTTATGATGAAAATTTGCTTGAAAAGGGTTTGCTTTACAAGTCGGCAAGAAAAATGCAGCTTGATAAACGCTTTTTCCGTCCGTTAAAGAGAACCACGTCAAAACTTATATCACAGAGTGTTATATTATCTAAGTTAAACTTATACCTTTCGAGTTTTTTGAGTATAGGGCTTAACGTTTACGGTTTGTTTTTTATAACGTCGGGAATTGGATTTTTGATAGTCGGACTGCTGAAATACTATTCGTTTAACGTGCAGTCATTGTCGTATAGAGAATTTTTGTTGTCGGTTGTTTTAATATTGGCATCAATTCCGCTTTTGTTTTCGTCATTATCGTTGGCTTCGGCTGTTTGCAGAAGCAAAAGAGCGAGTGCGATAGTTTTCGACTGGCTTGGCTGTAAGAGTGAGACGTTTGAAAGGGTAACGACAGTTACAAGCTACAGTAAGCTTGCTATTCCTATAGGTCTTCTTGTGGCTGTTTTGTCAGTTTGGATCAGTCCCATACGATTGATTTTGGCTTTGGTGGCGCTTGTATTCTTGTTGGCAGTCTTTTACGTTCCTGAAACGGGTATAGTAGGTATTTTATTCTGTATGCCGTTTGTTAGCTCGGGCGCTCTTAATAATTTGCTTTTATATACGGCGATATGCTTTGTTTTAAAATATATTCGCGGAAAGAGAACTATCAGGTTTGATACGCTTGGAATTGTCGTTTTGTTATTCTCGGTCGTGTGTCTTTTCAATTATCCGAATCTTTATTCGGAATCCGGCGTAAGATTTGCCGCTGACAGTGTATTTTCCGGACTTGTTTTGTTCTTTTTGATAACCAATCTTATGAAGTCGAAAAAATGGATAAAGAGATGTATAAAATCGCTTTATGCTTCGTATTTCTTGGTTATGATCTGCGGTGTTGTGAGATATATAGCAGAGGCGTTAAACAGTGAGTATTTGTTGACTCTGTTTGAAATAAGCGAATATAGAGGAATGGTTTCCTGCTTCGGATCGTCTATGGTGTTCGCGCAATATCTTGTAATACTTTTGCCTTTTATGTTTTTGGGAATACACGAAAACAAGAAGACGTATAAGTCTTTTGCTTTTGTAATGTACGTTGTCGGAATCGTATGTCTGTTTCTTGCTGATGAGCATATTGCATGGCTCGGCGTTGTGATGGGCTTGATATTCTTCTTTGTTTTGTACAGCAAGAAAACTTTGGCAGTGATGATGTTTGTTTTGTGTATATTGCCGTTTGTTTATTTTAACTTGCCAAAGGTAGTGTTCGAGAGAGTATCGTTGCTTAACAGACTTTCAAAATATATAACAACAACGATTGGAGAGATAATTGAAGGACTCGAGAGTAATACCGTTTCGTTGTTTGGCGGAACGGGAGTGGGAAGCTTTAACTATTTGTACGGAACGACGGATGCGTCATACGGAATAGTTTATAGAATGGCTTGTGAAATAGGAGTCATCGGATTGTTGCTTTTCTTTGTATGTATGTTTTTTGGAATACAAAAAAACACAACTCTTTATTCAAAGGGTTGCAGCAAAGACGGCAGAGTAATCACTCTTGTATCGATGGTGGCGGCGATGGCGCTTCTCGGCGTTGGATTTGATAATAACATTTTCGGAAGCCGCATAATTGTTCTTTTGTTTTGGACGTGCATAGGCTTGTCTTCGTGCGTAAGCGGTACGGAAAGACATAATGCCGGTATGGATGAGATCTTAGTTTGCGAAGATTATATAGAATAGTCTTAATGTAAGAGAGGAGAATTAAGGTGAGTTTTTCAGAAAAAAGCAAGAAGAATAAGAGATATCGTTTTAATATTATTGATGTATTGCTTTTGATAGTAATATTGTTGTCTGTGTCGGCAATGCTGTTTTTGTTTTTCTACGATGGCGGAGACGAAAGCAAGAATGTAGACAAAACACCCGTTGAACTGATCTATACGGTAGAACAGTCGGCGCTTACCGATATTTTGAGAGGAAAAATAAATATAGGTGATGCTGTTTTTGACTCGAAGACCTTGAATAATATAGGTCAGGTTATTGACGTTGAATACACCGACTCGGTATATACCGGCTTTGATCCTGAAACTAATGCTCCTTTTGAGGCTATATACCCCGGTAAGATAGATATGCGCGTAAAGATCAGCGTAAAGGCTTACGTTGACGAGCGCGGAGTGTATTATTTGGATGACATCGTATTTAGCTCGGGCAAGGATATGGATCTGAGATTTCCTTATTACACAGGAAAGTGTGTATGCGTTTCGGTTAGTGAGGTGAGTGAATGATGAATCGTTCGGTTAGCAATTCGCGAAAAAAATCAAGTATCAGTGTAATCGATATACTTATACTTATCACCGTTATAACCTGTATAGTAGGTACGTTTTTACATTATAAGCTTTACGAAAAGCAAAACGCTATCAAAAAAGATCACGAATGCGCGGTTTCGGTTTTGATCAGCGCAATAGAGCCTGAGATAGCAGAACAGCTATCGGTTGGCGATAAGCTTTATTTTAAAGATAATACGGAGTTCGGTACTATAGCGGAGGTGTCGGCGGTTGATGCTTCCGTGTATTATACAAACTCAAAGAATGAGATTGCAGAGGGACTTGATTCGACAAAGAGAGACGTAACGATTATTGTCAACGTTGCGGGGGCGGTTGGAGAAAGCGGTTTTCTCGCAAACGGCAAAAAATATGTCGCATCAGGTATGGAAATTGAACTGATTTCGGCTTCATTTTCGGGAAAAGGGCTTGTTTTTGACGTAAAACAGCATATTGAATAGTTGTTGTTTAATAAATATGCTAAAAACCCCTTGATTTTATTTTACTAATGTATTATAATAGCCGTAGATATATTAGTTTATTAACAGTATTTTATATGATTGATAGGAGCGAATGATACAATGATTTCACGCGATGTAATGATAAGCAACAATATTGGTTTGCACGCACGTCCCGCTACGTTTTTTATCCAGAAGGCAAACTCATTTAAATGTTCTATATGGGTTGAAAAGGAAGAGCGTCGTGTTAATGCAAAGAGCTTGCTTGGTGTGCTTTCACTCGGAATTGTTAAGGGAATGACAATTACTGTTATGGCAGACGGTCCCGATGAAAACGAGGCAGTTGACGGTTTGATCGAGCTTGTAAACACAGGCTTCGGTGAATAATCAAAATATATTTCAGATTATTAAAAAACGGACATTGACATTTGTGGCATTGTCCGTCTTTTTTGTATAAAAATACGTATTTCTTGTAAAGACTGATAAAAAAGGAGATGAAGCGAATGGCTCAGAATATAGAATATTTGCTTGAAAAAGCTTTGAGCTTGCCGCTGTCTCCCGGTGTTTATATAATGCGTGATGAATCGAGGAAGGTTATATACGTCGGCAAATCACGCGCTTTGAAAAACCGTGTCTCGCAGTATTTCAGAAAAAACAGCAAGCACGATAAGAAAACGATTTTTATGGTGTCAAAGGTGCGCGACTTTGACTATATGCTGACCGATACGGAGAATGAGGCTTTGGCTCTTGAAAGTCAGCTTATTAAGCAATATTCTCCGAAATATAATATAAAGCTAAAGGATGGCAAGAACGCGCCTTATATTAGAATACAGATGAACGATGAATACCCAAAAGCAGAGGTCGTTTATTCGAGAAAGAATGACGGAGCAAAGTATTTTGGCCCGTATTCGACTATTTCCTCGGCTTATGGGGTGTTGAAAACCGTACAGAAGTGCTTTAAGGTTCATTCTTGTAACAGACGTTTTCCAAAGGATATAGGCAAGGACAGGCCTTGCTTGTATTGCCAGATAGGTGACTGCGTCGGGCCTTGCACGGGTAAAATATCGAGCGATGAATATAGAGAAATATATAAGCAGATAGTGTTATTTTTGCGCGGATCTTTTACCGAGGTAAAGAAAAGATTGACCGAGAAGATGGAGCTGTTTTCCGAGAATTTAAGGTTTGAGGAGGCTGCCGTTTACAGAGATAGGATCGAGGCTTTGGCTAAGGTTTGGCAAAGACATAAGATCGTAGGATCCCCCGATGCCGAGCATGACGTTTTTGCTCTTTATACGGATGACGCCGTTTCTTGTATGGTGGTGTTTTTTGTTCGTGAAGGAAGAATAACAAACAGTGAGCATTATATATTTACTCCTGACGAGCTTTTGAGTACCGAAGATCTGCAGTCGTTTTTGTATGATTTTTATGCAAAGAGAGGCGACGTTCCAAGGGAACTGTTGCTTTCATTTGATCTCGGCGAGGATAGAATTGGACTTGAGGAGTCATTACGACTTATAGCTGAGAGAAAGGTCGTTGTCAAAACGCCTGAGCGCGGCGAGTATAAGAAGCTTTGCGATATGGTATACGAGAACGCCGCTCGGCACGCGTATCAGTATAAAGAGGGCAGAGAGGCTGACGAGTCGATCCTTGTTAAGCTTGCTCAAATGCTGCAGCTCGAGGTAGTGCCCGAGAGGATCGAGAGCTTTGATATCTCCAATTACGGTAAAGAAAATATAACTGCCGGAATGGTGGTTGCCGAAAACGGCAGGATGAAGAAAAGTGAATATAGATTATTCAAGATAAAAGGCTTGTCCGATAAACAGGATGACTATTCGGCGATGGCTGAGGCTGTGCGCAGACGCTTTGAAAGGGCAAAGCAGGGAGACGAGGGATTTTCAGTTCTTCCCGACCTGATATTGCTTGACGGCGGAAAGGGGCACGTTTCGGTTATAAAAGAGGTTCTTTCGAATATGGAAGTCGACGTTCCCGTATTCGGTATGGCTAAGGATGATTATCATAAGACGCGTACTCTTTGCGATGAAGAGAACGAGATAAGCATTGCAAAGGAAAAGCAGGTGTATATGCTTGTATATAAGATACAGGAAGAGGTGCACCGTTTTACAATTTCAAAAATGCGCGCGTCGAAGGAAAAGTCGCTTAAAAAATCCGTTCTTGAGGAGATAGACGGAATAGGTAAGGAAAAGGCGAAGAAGATATTGGCTCATTTCAAGAGCCTTTCGGCATTGAAGAAGGCTTCGCTTGATGAGATAAAATGTGTTAAGGGAATATCAGACAAGAACGCTGAAGCGGTGTTTGATTATTTCTGCGATAAAGGGGAGAATGATTTATGAGAATAATTACGGGAAGCGCAAGAGGAATAAAGCTTGAAACTCTTGAGGGACTTGAAACAAGACCTACACCTGAGAGGGTTAAGGAATCCGTTTTCAGTATGCTTCAGTTTGAGCTTGAGAATAGACGTGTGCTTGACTTATTTGCGGGAAGCGGTCAGATGGGACTCGAGGCTTTGAGCAGAGGGGCTTTAGGTTGTACTTTTGTTGAAAAAAGCCTTGACGCTATGGAGATAGTAAAAAAGAACGCCCGTAAGACAAAGCTTTGGGATAAGTGCAAGATAGTTAACGTTGATTATAAGGATTTTTTGCGAAGCTCAAGAACGAGAGAGAAGTTTGATATAGTTTTTCTCGATCCCCCCTATTCTCAAAAGATAATTCCTGAAATATTGGAAAGTTTGATAAAGTTTGATATGCTCAACAATAACGCAAAGGTTATTTGTGAAAGCGAAGACGATATAGCATATGAATGTAATGGGCTTGAAACGGTCAAGCACAGCAAATACGGCAGAGTGTTTATAACTGTACTTTCTAAGAGAGGTGAAAATGCTGATGAGTAAAAAAATCAAAAGAGTTCTTATTCCCGGTACGTTTGACCCTGTAACGATCGGCCATTATAATATTATAAAGCGTTGCTCGGAAATGTTTGACGAGGTTTACGTTGTTGCTTTTCAGAACACCGAGAAAAAGGGAAAGGGTGTTTTTACTCCCGACGATTGCTTGAATATGCTTAAAATCGCAGTAAGCGATCTTGATAACGTATACGCTGATCTTACAGATGTTTTGGTGGTTGATTACGCCAAGGAAAAGAATATTGATTTTATCGTAAAGGGCGTAAGGGATACTATTGATTTCGAATATGAATACAGTCTTTTTGCGATAAACAAAAGCATTGGCGGATATGATACGGTGTTTATTCCGTCTCTTCCCGAGTATAAGCATATAAGCTCTACGTTCGTTCGTGATATGATCAAGTACGGAAGGGATATTTCAGAGTACGTTCCGAAGGGCGTTAGCGAGTATATAAAAGAGAAAAAATAAAAATTTCTCCCCATAATTGTATATGTAAGTACGAACAGTCTTTGTTTTTTAACAAGGGCTGTTCTTTTTTTGTAAAAATTTGGACAAAACGGAAAATTATATGGGTTTGATTTTGTCTTATTTTGTTAAATATTGAAAAATGTTTGTGCATATTTTACAAATCAGACCCCCTCTGAGTTGTTAAAATGATAAAGTTACAGAAATTATAAAAAAACTCTTGAAAAAAATATGCGTTTGCTGTACAATATTAGTGGTGTAAAGTGTAGTGAAGTGTCACCAAAGTGGTGCTAAAGTGTATTGATGTAGCATAAGTTTGCATCAAGTAAGCTTTTAGCGCTCTGTGATGCTTGATTTTTGCGCCGTTTTGAACGTTGTTAATTAGTTTTATACAGGGAGGTGAGTTAAATGATCGGCGAATATATGTTTACGGGTGAATATAAGCACTCCATTGACCCCAAAAACAGAATGTTTTTACCCTCGGCTATGCGTGAAGAGCTTGGCGAAGAGGTTTTTGTGGTAAGAGGGGTTGATAGCTGTATTGCCGTTTATCCCAAAGAATCTTGGGAATCATTTACAGAAAAACTCAACTCACTTCCGGAAATACAGGCAAGACGAGTTAAGAGAACACTTATGGCTTCTGCTGTTAAGACAAAAATTGACGGACAGGGCAGAGTTCTCATTTCTCAAAACCACAAGGCTTATGCAGGTCTTGATAAGAACGTATACGTTATCGGCGTTGGTAACCATATTGAAATATGGGATGAAGATAAGTGGATCGCTGAAAACGATATGAACTCCGAAGAGCTTGCAGAAACACTTATGGCTCTTGGATTCTGATGGGAATCGTATTTTCACATTACTCCGTTTTACTGAACGAATGTATAGACGGACTTAATATAAAACCGAACGGAATATACGTTGACTTGACAACGGGCGGAGCAGGTCATTCTTACGAGATAGTAAAAAGGCTGACCGACGGCGGAAAGCATATAGCTCTTGACAGAGACGATGATGCTTTGGCTGCGGCAAGGCAGAGACTTGCTGAATATTCCGATAGAGTTATATTTGTTAAAGATAACTTCAGAAATATAGGAAGCGTACTCGACGAGCTTGGAATAAAAGAGGTCGACGGAGTGATAGCCGATCTTGGTGTATCGTCGTATCAGCTTGATACGGCAGAGAGAGGTTTTTCCTATAATAACGAAGGATACCTTGATATGAGAATGAATAAGTCGGATGCTTTGACGGCTTATGAAGTTGTTAATACATACTCAAAGGATAAACTGAAACAGATCATATACGATTACGGCGAGGAAAAGTTTGCTCCCCGTATAGCGAGCTTCATTGAAGAAGCGAGAGCGGAAAAGCCTATTGAAACGACAGCGGAGCTTTGCGAGATAATTAAGTCTGCAATACCGCAAAAGGCAAGAATAGACGGTCCGCATCCGGCGAAGAGAACGTTTCAGGCAATCAGAATAGAAGTGAACGGAGAGCTTGATGCTATTGAGCCGGCGATTACTGCGGCGGCAGAAAGACTTAAGGTAGGCGGCAGACTTGCTGTAATATCCTTCCACTCACTTGAAGACAGAATAGTTAAAAAGAGTTTTGCATCACTTGTTAAAGGATGCACATGTCCGTCAGATTTTCCGATATGTATGTGCGGCAAAAAGCCGATGTTACAGCTTGTGTCGAGAAAGCCTATATTGCCTTCTGCAAAAGAGCTTGAGGAAAATCCGAGATCAAGAAGCGCAAAGCTTCGTGTAGCAGAGAGAATTTGATCTTCATATTGGCCGTGGGAAGCCGATGTGATTTTAGGGAATAAAAAAGGAATAGATTTAGGGGGAAAGCGGAATGACATACGAAAAGTCGTATGAAGAACAAAAAAATAAGTCGAAAAATGTCCGTACGAACGCGGATGTTGCTGCAAAAAGACAGATTTCCGCGAAAAATAATACAAAAACACGTGCTGTGGCAATATCCCACGCACTTGAATCAGAAAATATAAAAGTCGTTGCTGCTGTAAACG
>SVRB01000042.1 GCA_015065045.1 Oscillospiraceae bacterium
AGCACCGATGCAACGAAGTGCATCAAGGGTAAACATACCGTCCTCTGTTGTACCGCCGGCTTCTATTCCCAAAAGCTCAGCAAATTTATCAAGCACCTGTTGAGCACCCTTTACGTAACAAGCAGTACCAAGACATACTCCGATTACGTACTTGCCCTTAGGCTGAAGTGAGAAGAACGAATAGAATGTTACAACGCCGTATATTTCAGCAACCGAAATCCCTGTTCTTTCTGATACGATCTCCTGAACTTCAAGCGGAATATATCCGTATTCATCCTGAATTTCAGACAAAATCATCATCAAAGGTGTTTTTTCATCAACATGTCTGTCGCAGATCTCGTTGATTTTAGCAATTGATGCCTCATTCAAGTGGGCCATAATAGCTCTCCTTTTTATATGTATTTTTTATTTTCCACCCCCGTTTGTCACAAACTCAGGGCAGTATTATTCACTCTATTTATAATACCAAATATTCACCTTAATGTCAATACAAATTAGCCATTAAAAACAACCATATTCAACATAGTTTTACATTATTTTATTTTATATTTATAAAATCCCGCATTTTTTACCACAGCCACACCAATCTTATACCGCGACCGATGAAAAATGCAATTTTAGAATTTATCGTCTTACATACCACTATCGCAAACGGGAGAATCAATCCCTCCCCTATCAATACCAACATCGCATATCAAAACAACAAATCTTAAGCAAACACGGGGGGAATCCGGAGGGGGTGTCCCCCTCGGCCGTTTGAAAGGGTGGGGTCGAGGGGAGGGGAGGATCGGAACTCCCTCCCGCGAACCCCCAAACCTTACTTCGTGCGGTTCGGGGAACCCCGGACCTCCCTTGTGCCTTCTTTGGTTACTTTCTTGGCACGCAAGAAAGTAACGTAAAAAAGAGAAGATAATATTATTTAGCTAAATAATATGTCTTTGCCCTCTCCGTCACACTTCGTGTGCCACCTCTCCCATAAGGAGAGGCTTAGAGGCACAGAATGTCAGGAGCTTTGCTCCCGAACCCACACAAGAGGCGCACTTTTGAAAAAGTGCCCTCTTGACTCCCTCAAAACTTTTAATAGCTTTTTCTTATTTTGCTTTTTCAAAGAAGCCTCTCTTGGCACCGCAAAAAATTTATATCTTTATCAACTAAAAAAGCTCCTTGAAAATCAAGGAGCTTTTATAATATTTAGTTGCCTCTTCTCTTCTGAGCTTCCGCTTTAAGACGAAGCTCGGTGTTGAGTATACGCTTACGAAGTCTGATGCTCTTAGGTGTAACCTCAATAAGCTCGTCATCGCTTATGAATTCAATAGCTTCTTCAAGGCTCATCACCTTAGGTGTAATGAGTCTCAACGCCTCATCAGCACCGGAAGAACGAATAGCTGTCAAATGCTTCTTCTTACATACGTTTACCGTAATATCTCCCATCTTGGGGTTTTCGCCAACGATCATACCCTCATATACCTCAGTTGCAGGGCCGATAAACATCATACCTCTGTCCTGAGCGTTAAACAAGCCGTAAGATGTAGCTTCACCCGACTCGTGCGCAACAAGAGAACCTGTGTATCTGAGTGTAATTTCTCCCTTAAAGGGCTGATATCCATCAAACAAGCTGTTGATGATACCTTCGCCTCTTGTATCTGTCAAGAACTCGCTTCTGTAACCGAACAAGCAACGTGCGGGAATGAGATATTCGATCTTCATTCTGTTACCGGAGGGCTGCATTTCAAGAAGCTCACCCTTACGAGCGCCAAGCTTTTCCATTACAGAACCCATACAGGTTTCGGGAACGTCAATAGATACTCTTTCCATAGGCTCGCACATTACGCCGTCGATTTCCTTCATAAGAACTCGAGGTGTACTTGCGCAAAGCTCATATCCTTCACGTCTCATATTTTCTATAAGAATTGAAAGGTGCATTTCACCTCTGCCGCTTACCTTAAAGCTATCGGTAGTCTCACCGTCTTCTACGTGCAACGAAACGTCGCGGAGAAGCTCTTTATAAAGTCTGTCTCTGAGCTGTCTTGACGTTACAAACTTACCCTCTCTGCCTGCCATAGGGCTGTCGTTTACAGAGAACGTCATTTCAAGGGTAGGTTCGCTTATTTTTACAAAAGGCAACGGTTCGGGATTGTCAACCGCTGTAATAGTATCACCGATAGTGATATTTTCAGCACCTGCAAAGCAAATAATATCTCCGCATTTAGCTTCTGTTACGGGCATTCTGCCAAGTCCGTCGAACTGGTACATAGAAACGATCTTAGTTTTCTTAGGAGTAGCGCCTGTATGGTAGTTACAGATCATAACCTCCTGATTCTGCTTGATCGTACCTCTTTCAACTCTACCGATACCGATTCTGCCTACGTATTCGTTATAGTCGATCGATGATACAAGCACCTGAAGAGGTTCTTCGGGCTCACCCTCGGGAGCGTGAATATATTCAAGAATAGTTTCAAAAAGAGGGACAAGATCTGTTCCCTTTTCAAAAGGAGAAAGGGATGCTGTACCCGCCTTACCTGAACAGAAGATCATCGGGCTGTCGAGCTGATCGTCAGTAGCGTTGAGGTCGATAAGAAGCTCGAGCACCTCGTCAACCACCTCGTCAAGTCGTGCATCAGGCTTGTCTATCTTGTTTACAACAACGATAACTCTGTGATTGAGTTCAAGCGCCTTCTGCAATACAAATCTTGTCTGAGGCATAGGACCTTCTGCAGCGTCAACAAGAAGCAATACACCGTTTACCATCTTAAGTATACGTTCAACTTCTCCGCCGAAGTCTGCGTGCCCGGGGGTATCTATTACGTTAATCTTTACGTCTTTATAGTTAATTGCAGTATTCTTTGCAAGGATAGTAATTCCGCGTTCCTTTTCGATCGCGTTACTGTCCATTACTCTTTCTTCGGTTGCCTGATTTTCGCGATATACACCGCCCTGCTTAAGCATCTCGTCAACCAATGTTGTCTTACCATGGTCAACGTGGGCAATTATCGCGACGTTACGAAGGTCTTCTCTTTTCATCAATATCCCTACCTTGTTTATTGTTTTTTCTAAATTCTGTTACTTAATTTATTACAATTCTATATTATAAAACAGTTTTCTTCTTTTTACAACAGTTTACACAAAATTTTAATGTACTTTTTGTAAACATTCCTACTTTTGCGCATAAACCAACAGCATCCTTGCAAAAAAGTCTCCAAAAAACACAAAATGATCATATAATGTCCGCTTAGCCATTGACTTTTTTGGATGTTTGTTTTATAATATCACTGAACATAAACTGTATCATTTGATACACTTTTTCTCAAAACAGGAGGACAAAATGACCCCCAAAGAACAAGAGATTTTTGATATATTAAAACAAGTTAAACTCTTTTCAAAAACAAAAAAAGAGACTCTTGACTACGCTGTAAAAAGCTTGGGATGCCACGAATGTAAAAAGGGCGATTGCATATTTGACAGTACAATAACCCCGCCGTCGCTTTTTGTTGTACTCAGCGGAAGCGTATCTGTTTACGGGACGGCAAAAAGCAAACCCGTCATATTGAATACGCTGAAAAAAGGACAAGTTTTCGGTATGGCATCACTTTTCGGTGACACTTGCTCAGACACAAACGTTATTGCAAAAGAAAACTGCGTTTACGCTGTCATAAGACAAGAGCACGTAGAAAAAATGCTTTCTCAGGATATAACTTTTACCAAAAATTACATCTGTTTTCTTTCTGACAAAATAAGATTTTTAAATAAGAAAATCTCGTTTTTTACATCGGGAAGCGCAGAAAAAACTGTGGCTAATTACATCCTCTCACTTCCCTTCGATAAAGAAAACAACACCATTACTCTTGATAAAAATTTATCAAAGCTGGCGCAAAATCTCGATATAGGCAGAGCGTCGCTTTACCGCGCCTTTGACAACCTTGAAGAAAGCGGATTTATAAAGAGAAACAATAACATAATAAAAATCACGTCATACGACGAATTCAAAAAAATATACGGAGAAAAACTATGAAAAACGCAAAGAAATTTTTATCACTCACATTAGCACTTTTTATGCTCGTTTCACTTTTTACCCTCACTGCCTGCTCGGGTAAAAAGAATAATAACGAAACCACTCCCCCCGACACCACTGCCGAAACCAAGCCCGAAAAGATACGTATCATAACACTTGCAGGCCCTACGGGAATGGGAATGGCAAAGCTGATAGAAGACAACACAAACAAAAAAACTAACTACAATTACGAATTCACAATAGCTTCAGCTCCCGATCAGGTATCACCCGAAGTAATAAAAGGCAACTTCGACATTGCTTGTGTTCCCGTAAACTTAGCATCTGTCCTCTTTAACAAAACAGAGGGAAAAATTAAGGTTATAGGTGTAAACACTCTCGGCGTACTTTATATGCTCGAAAATGGAAATACCATCAACAGCATTTCCGACCTCAAAAACAAAACTATATACGCAACCGGACAGGGTTCAACACCCGAATATATTTTGCGTTACGTTCTTGAAAAGAACAACATTGATCCCGAGAAGGACGTGAAAATCGAATTCCTCGCAGAGCATTCCGAGCTTGCATCAAAGCTTAAAACCAACGCCGTTGCCATAGGTATGCTCCCCGAGCCTCAGGTTACTGTTGCGACAACCGGCGGAAGCAGTGCACGAATTGCACTCGACCTTACTGAAGAATGGAATAAAGTATCAGATTATACACTCATTCAAGGTTGCATAATCGTCAGAAAAGAATTTGCAAAGCAGTACCCCAAAGCTGTTGAAGGTTTTCTTAACGAATATAAAAACTCTGTCGATTACGTCAACAACAACGTTGAAGAAGCATCCAATCTTATCGAAAAAACAGGAATCGTGGCTAAAGCCGCTATAGCAAAAAACGCCATTCCGAACTGCAATATATGTCTTATTACGGGTGACGAAATGAAAAATTCAATAAAACAAATGCTTGACGTTCTTTATAAAGCAAATAAAGCATCCGTCGGCGGAAAGTTACCTACAGATGAATTCTATTATTGATAAAATTCCAAAGTTTGTAAGGACGGTTTTCGTCCTTGCATTTTGGGTATTGATATGGCACTTGGTTGCTGTAAAAATCAACCTTGACGTCGTTGTATCAAAGCCCTCGGACGTTGCTGACAGATTACTTAAGCTGTTATGCGAAAAAGAGTTTTATTTGACTATATTTTTGTCGATAAAAAATATTCTTTCAGGCTTTTTATGGGCTGTATTGTTGGGTACATTTTGCGGTATTGTAACCTCAAAAATAAGACTGCTCGACGAGCTTATTTCACCCGTTCTCGCAGTAATAAAAGCAACTCCCGTAGCGTCCTTTATACTCCTTGCATATTTTCTTATCGATACAGAAATCATTCCCTCTTTTATATCTCTGCTTATGGTGTTTCCCATTATATACGGAAACGTATCTATGGGAATAAAAAACACACCGAAAGAGCTTATAGAAATGACGAAAACGTACAACTTTTCGCCCATTCACAGACTGACAAAATTATACCTTCCGTCAATCTCTCCCTACTTCCTCGCAGGATTCAAAACCTCGCTCGGATTGGCTTGGAAGGCAGGGATCGCAGCAGAGGTAATTTGCAATCTTAAAGGCTCTATCGGAAGCGAGCTTTACTCAGCAAAAATGTATCTTGAAACTATAGATATTTTCGCATGGACGGTGACGATAATCGTTATCAGTATGATAATCGAAAAGCTGCTTTTGGTTGCTGTCAGCCTTCTTACAAAAAAGAAAGGCGGTGGAAGTAGTATATGATAATTTCAGGATTAACAAAAAGGTTTGGAAAAAAGGTCATATTCGACAATTTCAACCTTGAGATCGGCAATAAAGGGATCATCGCTTTATCGGGTGAATCGGGTCGCGGAAAAACGACACTTTTAAGAATGATTGCAGGGCTTGATAAAAAATATTCTGGCAAAATCGACCTTGGTAATATAAAAAAAATATCATACGTTTTCCAAGAAAGCAGATTGCTTGAATCATGCACTGCCCTCGAAAACGTATCCCTCGTGTTAAAAAACACGGAAGAGGGTAAAAAAACTGCAGAAATGTGGTTAAAAAAACTCGGACTTGAAGATGATATTCACACCTACCCTGATGAAATGTCAGGCGGAATGAAGCAAAGAGTTTCTATCGCAAGAGCGTTTGCCTATGACGGAGATTTGTTGCTTCTTGACGAAGCATTGAACGGTATTGACGCTGAAAGATGTATTTCGATTATGGATATGATTATCGAGTACGCAAAAGAAAAACCGTGCATTGTAGTTACCCATAACGAAGAACACTTAAAATACCTCGGATGCAAAGTGATAAAAATATAAAAAAATGAAAAAATACAGACTATCATAAAATGCAAAAAACAGGCAGAAAGCCTTTACTTTCTGCCTGTTTTGTGTTACACTGAAATCGGAGGGATGAAAATAGAATAAGGATTTGACGGAGGTAAGTATTATGAAAAAACTTTTTATATCTTTTTTAGCATTCTTAATTGTACTTTCATTAGCAAGCTGTAATGTAAATCTGTTTTCACCAAACAACATATCACATTATTTAACAGAAGAAAATGGAAACCAGTATCTTATTTTGCCCATTTCAAAGGACAAGGTGCTGATTTCGGATACAGAAGCGCAGTATTTGAATGATATCAATGTTGCCATGCTAAAATCTGCCGAAGAAAAAATCAGCGAAGAAGCCTCAAAATATCCGGATGACTGGGACTTCTATATATCCATTTATGAAGGTCAACTTTGCCTTTGTACCGAG
The DNA here is from genome assembly GCA_015065045.1 of Oscillospiraceae bacterium. Lineage (GTDB taxonomy): Bacteria > Bacillota > Clostridia > Oscillospirales > CAG-272 > RGIG1995. The sequence continues at coordinate 6,794 of SVRB01000042.1, forward strand.
ATAATCGTAGATATTGAGCCTCCTGAAAACCCCAAAGACGGTTTGATTGGTGGATGTGGTATTGACCATGAGCATATATTTATTAGAGAACGAATCACAAAATAAATCTATTTTCCAAACTCCAATCACAAAATAGACAAACACCCCGACAGACCTTGAAAATCTGTCGGGGTTAATTATTTTCCTCAAAGCATTATTTTATTTTGTTGTGATTTGGAAATCCTTTGCTTTGATCATTGAAATAAGGTCGAATATATCCTCGGGCTGTCTTTCAAAAAGCATACCGCCGCCAAACATTTTTTCCTCGCGATGCGTATCTGTTCCCGCTGTCTGCGGCAGGTTAGTCTGGTCAGCATAAAACTTTGCAAAATAATTGTATTCAGGCGGGAACCATCCTTCTCCATTCGCTCCGTTATACACCTCAATAGCGTCAACGTGCTGAGGATAAAGATGTATGCCCCTGCTGCTTCCCTTCAAATACATTCTACAAGGGTGCGCTTGAATAATAAATCCACCATTTTCTCTGAAGAAAGTAAGCGCTTCTTCAATCGGGAGCTCAGGAATTTCAGGATGCTTAATGAGAAAATCCTCATAAAGACCGTACACAAGAAAATCGGTTCTTCTTTCAGGATACTCAAAGCCTGCAAACACCTTAAGACCTATTTCGTCCCCTCTTTTTTTTGCCGCCTTATAGCCGTCAAACTGACGCATTATTCTCTCTTCCCAAGGAAGATCCTTCGGAATTCTTGAGCTTCCGTTTACAAAATGGTCGGTTACAACGATACCGTCATAGCCCTTTTCTTTGAATAATTCAGCCATTCTTGCACCGTCTGTATACGCGCAATAGCTTACCTCGGACGTATGCATATGAATATCCCATTTAAACATATCTATATCCCTTTTCTTTAAAAAATCACTCTTTATACTACCCTACAGTTTATACCCATAACAAATAAAAGTCAATCATTTCCGACAAAAAACATATGAAGCGTAAATTACTTTAATCAAAATTTATATATTATATTATAATATTTATAAAAAATAGTGGAAATTTTATATATTGTGTGCTATAATGTATTATTAACTGCATCTTTACCGTAAAGACAGTTGATCGACAAGAACGGCAACACTAAGGAGACTCCAATGATAAAGTATATAGAAAAAGCAGAAAAAATGACGTTACAAGTTATTCCGCTCCGCGGATTTATTATATTCCCGTCTATTCCTCAGAGCATTGAGATATCAGATAAAACGTTAAAAAAACATTGCATTGCGGCAAAGGATGCCGACGAGCCCGTATTGCTTATTTCTCTCAAGGATATATCAAGCAAGACCTACGAAAATGCAAACGATTTTGTTACTGTCGGAACAGCGGCAAAAATAAAAGATTACCTCAAGCTCCCGAACGGTAAGCTTCGCATTATATTTGACGGTATGTGCAGAGCGACCTTGCTTTCGGTTACAAAAAAGGGGGACAAGCTTTTTGCTGAAACTCTTTGCAAAAAGATTACTGCCGAAAACGAGGGCGGTATTAAGGGCGAAGCATTGATCAGAGAAACGGTTCTCACTTTCGAAAAGTTCTCAAAATATATTCCCAATCTTTCCGAAGACGTATCTCTTTCCATAAAGACAATAAAATCAATGGGATTTCTTGCGGACTATATTGCAGTTAATATCCTCACTTCAATAGACGATAAACAGGCTATCCTCGATGAGTATGATCCTTTCAAGCGTCTTGAAAAGCTGAATATCATCTTGGAAAAAGAATCAAGAATCTTTGAAACTGAGCTTTTAATCCACAAAAAAGTTGTTGCAAGACTTGAATCAAACCAAAGAGAACACTATCTCCGCGAACAGCTCAAGGTTATTCAAAACGAGCTCGGACACGGGGATTCGGATAACGAAATTGAAGAATATTTCGAATCCATATACAACAAAAAGCTTCCCAAGGAAGTTGAAGCAAAGCTTATAAAAGAAGTTAACAAGCTTCAGAAAATGCCATTCGGTTCGGCTGAAAGCGCAGTTATAAGAACTTATCTCGATACCTGCATTGAGCTTCCTTGGACAAAGAGCACAAAGGACAGAGTTGATACTGCATACGCCAAGAAAATACTTGACAGAGACCACGACGGGCTCGAAAAGGTAAAAGAAAGAATCATCGAATATCTTTCCGTTAAGCAGTTGAATCCCGAGCTAAAAAATCAAATTATATGTCTTGCAGGTCCTCCCGGAACGGGTAAGACGTCTATTGCACAGTCTATCGCTACTGCGATGAACCGTAAATACGTGAGAGTTGCTCTCGGCGGTATAAGAGACGAAGCAGACATAAGAGGTCACAGAAAAACTTACGTCGGAGCTATGCCCGGACGAATAATAAACGCTGTTAAACAGGCAGGAGTAAACAATCCGCTTATACTTCTTGATGAGATAGATAAGCTCACACGCGATTCACACGGAGACCCGTCTTCAGCCCTTCTTGAAGTGCTTGACGGCGAACAGAACAAAAACTTCCGCGATCATTTTATTGAGCTTCCCTTCGACCTCTCTCAGTGTATGTTTATTGCTACGGCAAACACTCTTGATACGATACCGAAGCCGTTGCTCGACAGAATGGAAATTATTGAGCTTCAGATATACACAAGAACGGAAAAGCTTGCTATTGCAAAAAATCATCTTGTTCCAAAGCAGCTTAAAAGACACGGACTTTTGAAAAGACAGCTCCGTTTTGAAGACAGCGCGATATTCGAGCTTATAGATTTCTACACACGCGAGGCGGGTGTCCGTAATCTCGAAAGAGAAATATCGTCTATCTGCCGAAAGGTTGCAAAGAAAATCGTTGAAAACGAAATAAACGTATGCCGTCTTACAGACAAAAACATAAAAGACTATCTTGGCGGCAGAAAGGTTCTTCCCGACGCTGTTTGCGAATACGACGAGATAGGTACCGTAAACGGACTTGCATACACGTCTGTAGGCGGAGATCTTTTGAAGATCGAGGCTGTTACAATGTCAGGTACAGGCAAGATCGAGCTTACAGGTTCTCTCGGAGACGTTATGAAGGAATCCGCAAAGGCGGCTGTAAGCTATATCCGCAGCAACTGCGAAAGATTTAACATCGATCCCGACTTCTACAAGAACAAGGATATACATATACACGTTCCTGAGGGCGCAGTTCCCAAGGACGGCCCTTCTGCAGGTGTAACTCTTACCACAGCTCTTTTGAGTGAGCTTACACAGAAAAAGGTAAGACGCGACGTTGCTATGACGGGAGAAATAACCCTTCGCGGAAAGGTTCTCGCGATAGGCGGTCTCAGAGAAAAAACAATGGCGGCATACAAAGCGGGTGTAAAAACCGTGCTTATCCCCGCAGATAACGCAAAAGACATAGAGGATATCGACAGTCAGGTTAAGGAAAATATTGAGATAATTCTCTGCTCTACTATCGATGACGTTATAAAGAATGCTTTTGCTGACGAAAAAATGTCAAAAAAGACGGTTCTTGAAAACATTAAAGGAACCGATATTCTAAGTATACCCGTAAATTCATCACGTGCGACGAGGTCAATATGAAACTGAATATTCAGAACTCAAATCTTGAAATTACAGCAGGAACAACGTCACAGTTCCCCTCATTCTCATTACCGCAGGTTGCTTTTTCAGGCAGATCAAACGTAGGAAAAAGCTCGCTTATAAACACCTTGCTCGGCAGAAAAAAACTTGCAAGAGTAAGCTCTGCTCCCGGTAAGACTATTACGGTAAACTTTTACTCTGTTGACAAAAAGCTTTATCTTGTAGACCTTCCCGGTTACGGATATGCAAAGAGAAGTATCGAAGATAAAAAAAGATGGTCGGGGCTGACCGACGGTTTCTTTACTGCGAGAAATGAAAACGACAATTCATTAAAAGCAGTGGCTCAGCTTATTGATATGAAAGCAGGGCCTACTGCAGACGATGAGATGATGCTCGAATATTTGAACGCTGTCGGAATACCTTATTTTATCGTAGTTACAAAATCCGATAAAACAAACAAGACCGACCGAAACAAAATGCTCGAATATATAAAAACGCACCCTCTTGTTAAGGAAGGCACGACTATTATTCCCTTTTCTTCATTGAAAAACGAAGGCAAGGACGAAGTTTGGTCTGCAATTATGAGCTATTGCGATAAATAACATTTGGACTCAATTTTTTGGAGATTTAATTATGTTACACAAAAATTTAGGAATAAATTCACAGAACAGATTAACCTTTTGCGGATATGATACAGTAGAACTCGCAAAGGAATACGGAACCCCCGTTTACGTTATGGACGAAGATCTCATAAGAGAAAACTGCAGAACTTATAAAACAGCTCTCGAAAAGAACTTCGGCAAAGGCAGTATGCCCCTTTACGCAAGCAAGGCGTTTTCTTGCAAGAAGATATATGAGATTGCAAAAGAAGAAGGCATCGGCTGCGACGTTGTATCGGGCGGAGAGCTTTACACTGTTTACAAATCGGGCTTTCCTATGGAAAACGTATTCTTCCACGGAAACAACAAGACGGACAACGATATTATACTCGCGCTCGACTGCAAGATAGGTTACTTTGTTGTTGATAACAACGAAGAATTACTTGAAATCAACAGACAAGCGGCAGAAAGAAATATTAAACAGAAGATATTACTCAGAATCACTCCCGGAATCGACCCCCATACACACAAGGCTATCGTAACCGGAAGCGTTGATTCAAAGTTCGGCTCGGCTATCGAGACGGGTCAGGCTATGGAAATAGTAAAGACTGCTCTTTCTATGTCTAACCTTATCCTTGACGGACTCCATTGTCATATCGGTTCACAGATATTCGAATGTGAGCCCTTCACTGATGCTGCTGATATTATGATCAAATTTATCAAGCAGATCAAGGACGAAACGGGCGCTGAAATGAACGTTTTGAACCTCGGCGGCGGTATGGGTGTCAGATATATCGAAGAAGACCCCGTTATCGACTACGGAAAGAATATTGATAAAATCGCAGAAAAAATTAAGACTTTTGCTGAAAATAACGGCATAAAAATGCCTATAATCTTGATGGAACCCGGTCGTTCACTCGTTGCGGCTGCAGGCATTACATTATACACAGTCGGAAGCGTAAAAGAGATAACAGGCTT
>SVRB01000043.1 GCA_015065045.1 Oscillospiraceae bacterium
AGAATCTTCACCTGCAACTACTGTATCGCCGAGAGCGTATCTGCCCTGAGCTGAATCGTACTTGAGAAGGTGAGCAAGCATCTTGGGGCTTGTCAAGTCGTTGATTGCAACAACTTCGTAGCCTTCAGCACCAAACATCTGTCTGAATGCCAAACGACCGATACGGCCAAAACCGTTAATAGCAACTTTTACTGCCATGTTTTTAATCCTCCGGAATATATAAAAATTATTTTTAAACTTTACCAAAGTATATTTTAACCTATTTTTCACAATATTACAAGGGGTTTTATGGAAAAAATTGAAATTTGTTATAATTGTTGCTAAATGCTTGAAAATATATCCTTCTTTTAGTATAATATAAGTATAAAATGTATCAATTGAGGAAGAAATATGGACTTTGGCAAACAGCTTGATAAATTAAATACGCCAATATATATTTGTGATGATAATTGGCAGGTTATCTACAGAAACAAAGCTTGTAAAAAGTACACGACATCTCCAAGAACAAACAGCTCTTTTGACAGATGTTTTGTTGACAAAGCAAGTGTTTTATTTCCTGATAAAGACGGCGGCTTTAATTTTCTATTTTGCAAGATAAAAGAAAGCTATAAAACGGCGCTATGCTTTGAGTATTCGGGGTTTGCTGTAGTTATGTTTCCGCTTATGATGGAATACGAATATCTTTTCGGAAAAGAATATGAATTTCTGAATAACGAAGTAGCCGACTGTGCCAGAGCTCTTTTTGATACGGTAATAAATAATGATTTTACAAATACCGATAAATACGGTATGGCAGAAAAGATTAGAAAATACATTTTCTCTTCTGTTGAGAATTACGTTGCATTTTCAGCTTTTGAAAACCAGTCAAGGTGCGCGTATTCAATAGATCAGCTTTACAGATTTTTATATAAGAGAATTCTAAATATAATACACAAAGCCGGATACAAGGTTGAGATCGACTTGTCGGGGTTAGAATTTTTCGGCGGAGAGGTCTTTGTGGATACGGCGTATTTTACGTCTGTATTTTCGAGCTTATTATTGTTCTGTATGTCGGTCTCGAAGGACAAAAAATGTATAATATCCGCTGAAAATATGGGTTCAAAGGTAAGAAACAGAATAAAACTAAAATACCCGAAGGCTGAAGAGCTTAGAAAGTGCGGAGACACGCTGAACGAATTTCTTTTATTTAACCCCATCGATTATTTTAACGTAATACCGTACGAAGAATTATGTCGTTCTGTCGGTTGGAAAATCGGATATAACGTTGACTATGAGAGTGAATTAAATTTATCAATATATTTTGACGTCGATATCGATAATAACACCGAATTCCACAGCGATGGAACTTTAAAGGCACCGAGTGTCGAAAAGATTGTCGAAGATATTATTTCGGTTATACTTCTTCGTTTGTTTTAAACAATAATAAACGGGTACGCGGAATTTTTCCGCGTACCCGATATTTTTTTATTTGTTGTAGTTCATATTGATGGAAGACTTATTAGCTGTGGGGAAAACTGCGATATATGTTTTTCCCTTGTTTATCTGAAGGTCGGAATAATCAGCATTGAAGAGTTTGATAGGTGTATCTTCGTCAGCCTTGTAGTATTTGATGCTAACGTATTTTCCGTTGCTGATATAGTAACCGTCACCCGAGCCGGTCGTTGTTACGTCGATGTGACCGCTACTGTCAAGAGCTCCTGTGTGGCTTGCAAAGAGTACGATAATATTGGTGAATTCGAGCTGTTTGTTATTAGTCTTATCAATATGAGGCTCGTTGTATTGCCAACGCTTATAAGTCTTTGTTGTTTCATCATACTTGAGGTAAGGTGTCTGATAGTATGAGAAGGGGAGATATACACATTTAGCTGCGTTTCCGTTGGGTGCTTTATTCTCTGTATTAAAGCTAAAGGGATTAGCAAAATCTTCTTTTTGCTGTGTTGTCTTGCCTCTGTATTTAATAGCATTTACCATACCTTCGCCCGTTATAACAAGTGTATGCTCAAGAGCAAAGTTTTGCAATCTCCAAGGGTCTCTGTAGAACATAGACAAATACAAGCCGTCAAAGTTATCTATCTTTCTCTGCGCGATTTCTGTATATGCTTTATTCGAACCGCCAGCGTGGAAATAGAGCGCGTTGTGGTTTTGTGCAAAATCAAGGTAATATTCTCTTGATGAACGAACGCTTCCAACTACTCCGAGTGATGCGTAATCCTGTGTTACCATCAAAAGTCTTGTAATTCCGCCCTCAGCAAGACATTCGTACAAAACGTCAGCGCCTGAGATTCCTTCTTGAGGAAGAGCTGTATGTATGTTGTTTATCATAACCGCTGCAGGACGCTGTTTGCTTATTTCCTCAGAACAAGGAAGACCTGTCAAGGGGTTTATATAAACAGGCGCAGCCGGTACAGTCGGTGTGGGAGTTGGCTGTAAAGTGTTATCCGGATCGGAAGTGTTATCATGATCTTTGTTTTGTGTGGTCGAGTCGTTTGGTTCTTCTGTGTTTGAAATTGTGGGATTATCCTTCTTTACACTCAAAACAGCCACTGCAACCGCTAACACAAGCAACAATGCTATAAATGTAATAGAGATAACCGTTATGATTTTCTTGTTCATGTTAAAGTTCCTGCCTTCCGTAATATAACTCCAATTTGAATAAATTATACTACTTTTTTATGTATTTGTCAACGGAGAATGTTGTATAATGATGTCTGTAAAATGCAGGAAAAAATTAAAATAACAAAAATTTTTTTGTTATGATAAAAATAAGGTGGGTACACAGTCTTTATCTGTGCACCCACTAAAAATATATTATTCTTCGTCGTCATTTTGGGTTTCGGTGATGATCTTTGAAACCAAAGCCCATTCAACTCGAAGGTCAACGATTTCTTCAACATTGATTTTTAAACCCTTTACCTCTACTTCAGGTTTTGAGCCATCTTCGGGGATTGAGGGCATTTCCGAGAAGATAAGACCGCCGAGAGTCTTATAGTCTTCTGTTTCGTGGTCAATTTCAATATCGATAGCTTCACACAAATCGTCAAGAAGTGTGCTTCCCGCTACTCTCCACAAATTTTCTTCTATCTGCATAATCTTGGGGTTATTTTGCTCGTCGGATTCGTCATAAATATTTCCAACGATCTCCTCAAGCAAGTCTTCGAGAGTAATAACACCTGCCGTACCGCCGTATTCGTCGATAACTATGCACATATGAACTCGCGTCTTCTGCATATCCTTAAACAAAACGTCAGCGCGAACCGATTCGTGAACGAATTTTGCAGGCTGAATAATAGTTCTTATGTCAAAATTACTATCCTTCAAGTGAGTCATAAGGAACTCGCGAGTTCTCATAATACCGATAACGTTATCAACGTTGTCTTCGTAAACGGGGAAGCGTGAATAACCCGATTCTTTAATTATTTCAAGTATTTCTTCTTTTGTGCTCGCTACGTCAATAAACGTAACTTCGGTGCGGTGGATCATAATCTCGCTTACTGCAGTATCTCTGAATTCAAAGATATTATCAATCATTTCTTTTTCATCAGAGTCTATAGCACCGCTTTCTTCGCCGATATCTATCATAAGTCTGATATCGTCTTCAGAAACGTTTTCTTCTTGTTCTTTGGGGTTGATTCCGCAAAGACGGAGAACTGCGTTTGTTGATATAGTCATAAACCAAACGATAGGTTTAAGGAGCTTTGCAAGGAAAATAATTGAACCACATACGCCGCGAGCAAACTTTTCGGGATTTTTCATTGCCACTCTCTTCGGAACGAGCTCGCCAAGGATAAGTGTGAAATAAGAAAGTATAAGTGTAATAATAATGACCGCAAAGGCATCAAGCGTAGGTCTTAATGATTCTTGTAAAGAGAATGCTTTGATCGCCCAGTTAACAAGTCCGTCTGAAAAGCTGTCGGCAGCAAAAGCTGAGCCCAAGAATCCTGCAAGGGTAATGCCTATCTGAATAGTGGAAAGGAAGCCTGTGGGTTCTTGTACCATCTTAAGCATTTTTGAGGCTTTCTTGTCGCCTTCATCTGCCTGATGCTTAAGCTTGTTTTCGTTAAGTGAAATAACTGCAATCTCGGTTGCGGCAAAAAATGCGTTTAAAAGAATAAGCAAAAGTTGTAAAAACAATTGCGGTAAAATGTTCATGATAATCTCCTAAGTAATAAGTATCTTTTAATAAAATAATGTTTTTAAGTTTCAGCTTTAACCGAAAAATCAACAGTTGAGAATTTTTTCGCATCTGAAAAACATAACATTTTTTTTGATAATAAGCTTTATTCTGTCTTCCAACGCAAAAAAGGCACAACAACAAAGAGGGACAAAAATTCCCACTTTATAAATTATGCCTATATATTCTGAATCGGATACAGAGGTGAAACTTAAACAGTTGCTGTCCTGTAAATTACCGTATGTATCAATGCCTGCAAATAAAACAACAAAAAGCAAGCACGCAACTATAAGAATTATTTTAAAAATACATCGCGGTATGGGCGAATCGTCCAAGAAACTTTACCTCTTTCTTTAATAATATTGTTGTGATTATAGCACATATACAAATTCTTTTCAATAGCAATCACAAAAAATTTATATCGTGTACATATTTACCCTTAGTTAAAAAGCGAATTGTAATACTTTTTCATAGCCAAAGCGTCTTCAGCCATCGTTCCGTCGGATTCGCAAATTATCCTCGGGGAAACGTTTTCTTTGTAAATAGCCTCCATAAGCGGTTCGAAGGGAGGGCCGTAAATCGTGTCTTCAAACGTCAAATGCTTTTTTTCACCTGAGTTAGTAAACTCGATTTTCGAAAAATGGCAGTGAAGGGTATCTGCATACTTGTCGCCAAGCTTTTCTGCAATCAAATTAAATACTCGTCTGTAGTCGTCGATAGTAACAAAGAAATTACCCACGTTTCGTGCATTTAAGTGCCCGAAGTCTACAACAGGGCAGAGTCTTTTATCTATCGAACAAATATCGAGAACCTCTTCAAGTGTGCCGAGCTGATTAAGCTTACCCATAGTTTCAAGAGCCAGAGTAACGTTTGTGCCATCGACAGCCTCAAGAGCTTTATACATAGTATCCTTCGCAAGTTCAACAGCTGCTTCTCTTGAAATTTTTGAAGCACTTCCGGTATGGATAACGATAAGCTCTGCATTCATAAGCTCAGCGGCTCTTACGCTTTTTGAAATATAATCAACGCTCTTAAGTCTCTTTTCTTCTTCAATGCCCGAAAGAGAAATATAATAAGGAGCATGGAGTGACATACGAATATTATTTTTCTTTGCCTCATCGCCTATTTTTCTAAAAGTATCATCACTTCCGAACAGTCCCTTTCCTGCTTGATATTCATAGCAATCAAGACCGAAAGCGGAAACCCAAGCGGGAGCGTCAACCGTGCTTTTTTTACCTGAATCATAGAAGGAAAGCGAGTTTCCTCCCGGACCGAATAAAGCGCCCATATATCTATCTCCTATTTGCTTTTCTTTTTATAGTAATGCTTGATAAAAGGTTTTTCTATAGCTGATTTAAATCTGAAAAACGGAGTTTCGACCTTCTTTATTGTCGGAACCCACACGGCAGTTATGCCCGATACTCTTGCTGTAATAACGTCAGTTAAAAGCTGATCGCCGAGCATTATTGCGTTATTTTTGTCTTCACCAAGCAATTCGGTTGCTCTTTTTACAGTCTTTCTTGAGGGTTTCCCTGATTTATAAAGATAAGGAAGACCCAACGGCTCGTTAAATTTTTCAACTCTTTCTTTTTCATTATTGGAAACAAGAATGATTTTTATTCCGTTTTCTTGTAATGATTTTACCCATAAACGAACGCTTTCAGTCGGATCGGGAACGTCATAAGGAACAAGCGTGTTGTCTATATCACAAAGAACGCAGGTCTTTCCGATGCTTTTTAAAAAATCGGGCGTAACACCCTCGTATGTATCAAAATCATAATCGGGAAGCAATAGATGTTTCATCAAAATTAACCTCGAAAAATAAATTTACCTATCAATTTTACCACACTTTTGTAAAATAAACAAGAGGGGGCTTCAAATATAAATATATAAAAAACTCCGCTGAAATTATATCAGTGGAGTTTGAAATGCTTTATGCGAGATATTTTTCAGCAAATATCGAATACTGCTCTTTGTAGTGGGGGTCTTCTGCCTTCATAACACGAATCGATTCATGGAGATTCAATTTACGTGAAGAAGCATCAATTACGCAGCCTGCAATATTTGAACAGTGGTCTGACGTTCTTTCAAGGTTTGTGAGAATATCTGACCATACAAATCCAGTTTCAATACTGCATATACCCTGCTGCAATCTTGAGATATGACCTGAACGGAGACTGTCCTTGAGTATATCGATTACCTGCTCCAAGGGTTCTACGTTACTTGCCGACGCGATATCGTTCTTTGTGAACGCCTTGAGTGTAAGATCCAATATTTCGTTGATAGCATTGGAAATGTTTTCGAGCTGTTCTGTAGCAATACTCGAGAAAGTAACTTGCTTATCGCGCATTTCCTCTGCAGAGTCAATTATGTTTGCTGCGTGGTCGGAAATTCTTTCAAGGTCACCGATTATCTTAAGAAGCTTTGCTGCTTCTGCGCTATCGCGGTCGCTGATCTGACGGGTACTTAATTGAACGAGATAAGTTCCCATAATGTCTTCGAGGTGGTCTGTCTGGTCTTCAAGATCTCTTACCTCTGTTGCAGCTTCCTCGGAGTATTCCTTTAAGCAGGAGAGACTAAGTTTTAATGCTCTGATCGAGTCCTCTGCCATCTTGCAAGCAAGCTCATGGCATCTTTCGAGAGCGATCGTAGGTGTTGTGAGCAAACGTTTATCAAGCTCTGTAAATTCGTCGGGCTTCTGTGTTTCGGGAACAAGTCTGTATGCCAATTTTTCAAGGAGTGAAGACATAGGCAACAGAATGAGTGTACAAGCAAGGTTAAATACCGAGTGAGCTACTGCGATTCCGAAGAGAGATGCGTCACTGTTAAAGAATGCCGGAGCGAAAATCAAATTAACAATACAGAATGCACTAAGGCATATTATTGTACCGATAACGTTGAACGAAAGATGCACGTATGCCGCGCGCTTTGCGTTTCTGTTTGTACCGAATGAGGAGAGAAGAGCGGTAATACAAGTACCGATATTCTGACCCATGATGATCGGAATTGCAGCGCCATATGAAACAAGTCCTGTTGTTGCAAGCGCCTGAAGAATACCAACGGAAGCTGAGCTTGATTGGATAATAGCTGTAAGAATTGCACCTGCCAAAACACCCAATATGGGATTTTTGAACATAATAAACAACTGTCCGAATTCCGGAACGTCAGCAAGACCGGAAACAGCACCTGACATTGTGTCCATACCGAACATCAAAACTGCAAAGCCAAGCAAGATTGTTCCGACGTCTTTTTTCTTTGTGCTCTTGCAGAACATATAGAATACAATTCCGATGAGCGCAAGAATGGGTGTGAATGACGTGGGCTTAAGAAGCTGTACAAATATGTTTTTACTGCTTATACCCGTAAGGCTGAGTATCCAAGCTGTTACCGTTGTACCGATGTTGGCACCCATAATAACGTTTATAGCTTGTTTAAGTGTCATAAGACCGGAGTTTACGAAACCAACTACCATAACGGTGGTTGCCGAAGAGCTCTGAATTATCGCAGTAACGCAAAGACCGGTGAAAAGACCTACGAATTTATTCGAGGTCAGTTTTGATAAAAGTGATTGGAGTTTTCCTCCTGCGGAGCGTTCGAGTGCCTGTCCCATTATGTTCATACCGAACAAGAACAAACAAAGACCGCCTATAAGTTCTAATACGTCTTTAAGTTCCATTAATTAAAAAATATACCTTTCTACTTCTTTTTTTACTTCTTTTCTTCTGAATGTCTATCCATATTTTATATTCATCTGCAAAAATGCAGAGTTGTTGTAGTCAAAAAAACCAACACATTATATCAAAAATAAAATTCAAAAACAATATATATTGATATAATTTTACACAAATTTTGCATCTTTTGTTAAAATTACACTTTTATATCATAACATAAACATTTTAAATTGTGGGGTATGACTTCTTTAAATATTTGTCCAACTGCTTTTGATTTTTTATAAGTACTACCTTGTTTCCGTATTCAGAAACCACGTCTTTGAATTTAACCTTCGTTTGTCGTAACAAGATCCATTTAATAAATTCAAGGTCAAATTTTTCGTTACATCCCTCTGCCATATCGGGACGCGTTGTGTTTTTATATTTAAGATAACGACGGAATGCGCGGTAAAGGCAAGAGAAGCGGTTGAATGATAGAATGATTATCAAGTCTGCCTCTTGCATACGTCTGTCGAAATAAAGCCTTGAATAATTTCCGTCGATGATCCACGAATCGTGCGAATCTAAAAACTCTTTTGTTATTCTTTTTTTATCTTCTAAGTCGCGGATCTCCCAGTTAGGCAAGAACTGAACGGTGTCAAAATGTAAAACGTCTGTTTTGTATATTTCAGCGAGCTTTCTTGCTAACGTCGATTTACCTGAGCCGCTGTGTCCGAGAATTGCAATTTTCATTTATAAAAGCCTCTTGAATAAGAATTTTTTTCAAGCAGAAAAATATCCACACGTGTAATTATTATAACAATATCGTGTGGATAATTATGTTTGCGTAACCGATACAAAAAATTACTTTAACGTGTCTTCCTTGCCGCGATATACAACAAATTTGCAGAATAAAAATTCAAGAACGAAGTTTGATGCCATTGTTACAGCCAATATTATAAAATCGTTCGTGCCCATAGCTTCTGCCAAGCTACCGAGGTAGGTAGAAAGGGGTGTGAAGATTAAATAAAACCCGAAAACCTTAGCCATTGCTATAGGAATATTTGCCGCAGACTTGAATGTATAGCGTCGATTTAAAGTAAAGTTCCAGAGAATAGACAATACAAGGGAGATCAAATAAGGAATCCAATAATCCTTAACGAATATTTCAAGGAGCGCGAAAGAGCCTATCTGTATAACACCTGCAGATACGGAAAACAGCGTGAATTTTATCGCTTGCCATACTTCTTTTTTGTTATTGCTCATTGTTTTTTCTCCTTATATTTATCTAACGATTAAGTAGACGATTATCGGTGCTTACCTATGAAGAACATAGCGATAGTTCCGGGGCCAGAGTGAGAGCCGATAACGGGACCGATTTCCGTAAGTAACGTAACGTCTGCGTTATGACGTTCTTTTAAAATATTAACCAAAATCTTTGCATCATCTTCGCAATCGGCGTGGGAAATGAAGATAGGGGTATTTTTTTCTTCATATGAAAGCTCTGCGTATTTTGATGCCAAAGCTTCGATTGTGTTTCTTCTGCCGCGGGCAGTAGATACTTTTATAAGATGACCTTCGCTGTCCATCTGAAGTATGGGCTTGATTCCGAGAACGCCGCCTGCCAAAGCAACAAGAGGACTAACTCTGCCGCCTCTCTTTAAGTATTCCAAATCGTCAACGATAAACCAAATACAGTGGTGGGGAACGAGCGATTCAATATAAGCCGCATTTTCTTCGAGCGATGCGCCGGACTTTTTCTTTTCAACAGCCATATATACCATCAAGCCTCCGCCTGCAGAAGCGGCTAAGGTGTCGACGATTACTATCTTGCGCTCGGGATATTGTTCGCTAAGCTCACGAGCAGCTATATTTGCCGAATTAACCGTCGAGCTAAGACCCGAAGAAAAGGCTACGTAGAGAATATCTTTGCCCGATTTCAAAATAGGTTCGAAAGCGTTTGCAAACGTTGCTGCGTTAATTGCCGCAGTTTTCGCATGAGCGCCTGCGCGCATACGGTCATAAAATTCTTTGTTGGAAATATCTGTGTCAATATATGCCTTATCTTCACCCACAAAGGTAAATGTCATACTTGCATAAGGAACACCCCACTGCGCTAAAAGCTCAGGCTTTACATCGCAACAAGAATCTGTAAATACAACGTAATCGTTCATAGTCAAATCTCCGTTTCTGTAAATTTATTTAAACAGTATAGTTACACTCAAACTTGTTGAAATCTCAACAAGTTTGAGTATAGCACACGCTTCTTTAAATGTCAACCATTGTTATTGTATATGTAGTTGATTTTTAGCAAAGCAATAGCCCGCTTCTGCCAAAGATGGAGAAAGCGGGCTGTAAGCATTATTTGTTATTTCAGTTTAGGGTTAGCAAGGTCGCTTAAATCCCATATTTTGGGATCAAGACCGTGATTCTTGGGTAAGGATTCACAGCCTACACAATTTTTTTCATTTATCTTTCCTGATTTTTCACTAACTATATACAAGCTGTATGATTTTTCTGTAACATTGTTTTCTGTTGTTTCAATGTAACCAAATAGATTTTTGAAGTTAAATTCATTATCTTCATTACTACCAATTCTGCTGCCAATAATAGCGTTTGTTAAACATTTGTATTGTTCGCCATATTTTCCTTGATCTGACTTTGCAATAGAGAGTTTCGAAAAACCATTCGATAAATTTATATATCCATCTGCTTTATATGTGTATCCAAATGCTCCGAAATAGAAGTTTGCTGTATGACGAGGCGATGCTTGTGTTGACAGATATGAAGAAAAATCACAACACTCAAAATTACCTAAATTTATAATATTTCCTATAATTCCGCCTATAAAATTGTCGTAAAGATAATTTTCTCCGTATGTTATTGAGATTTTGTTGCATTGTACACGATTTATACAACTATTGCCTGATTTATCAATTTCCAGGTTGCCTATCAAGCCACCGATAGCCATTGCGGACATTGAGGTGCGACTATCGATGGTTTTTGAATTATCAATTGTAATTGAAGAAGAATTAATTTTTATATTATCGATTTTTACATTTAAGGTTGAATCAATTTGCGCAACTAATGTGCCTACACGTAAAGTGTCAAATTCAGAAACATTGCTAACGTGTATTGAAGAGTTTGATAAACTTAAATTACAAATTTCTGAATCTTTACAAAAACCAAACAATCCCGAAAAACCTGCGGGAGAAAGATAACCGGGGCGTTCATAGTTATGTAATGTGGTGTTTGAAATGCTTAAATGATTTATAGTGTGATTGTTACCATTAAAAATTCCATTAAAAGAATGTTTGCCATTTCCGATAGGAGTCCACTCGATATTATTAAGGTCAATATCGCGAGTGAGAGCAATATACTTGCCTGAAAAATCGTTTCCGGAATTTACTTCTTTAGCAAGGTAAGCAAGCTGTGATGCCTTAGAAATGGTGTATGGTTTAGATTCAGTTCCTTTGCCGCTTTGGAATGATTCGGCAACAGAGCCGTCCCATACGTCAGTTTTTTTGCAACCTGATAAAACGCATAACAGCAGTGTTATAACTAAAGCTAAATAAATAAGTCTTTTCATAACTTACCTCCTAAGAAGATTAAAAAGAAAATTACCAAATCTGAGTTTTATAACCATACCACTCCGGTGATGTAAATCC
>SVRB01000044.1 GCA_015065045.1 Oscillospiraceae bacterium
CGAAACCCCCAATGTTCTTAACACATCGGAAGCTGATATCACACCTATGACTATTACGCTTTACGCTCCGACAAACAGCACAACAACAAAAGATCAGGTAAAACTCGTTGAGGACGCATTCAACAAGATCACAGAAGCTAAGTTCAATACTCACATTGTACTTAACCTCATTCCCGAAGCTGAATACGAGGACGTTATTTATGACAGACTCGAAGGACTTCGCGAACAGGCTGCTGCTGAGCTTGAAGATGAAACAAAGAAGCCCAACGTAACTCCTCTTTCCGACAATTCAAAATACCCCGGAATTAAAGATGATCAGCTCGACATTTTCTTGGTAAATTCTTTTGAAACTTACTACGCTTTGGCAACAGGAACATATTACAAGCCTGCTAGCAGCGATGAAATGACAGAAGGCGCGCTTTATCCCCTTGACGACGCTCTCAAGGAATCAGCTACACTTCTCAACTCTTACACATACCCCTACTTGCTCCGCGCAGCAAAGATCAACGACATCGATACAGGTACTCAGGGTGTGTTCGGCGTGTTCAACAACACTGTGTTCGGTGAATATCAGTACTTGTTGCTCAACAAAGAGCTTGTTGACAAATACAACTATGACCCCGAAAACATGAATGACCTCGCTTCTATATCTCTCTTCCTTAAGGAAGTTAAGATGAACGAAGCAGGCGTAATCCCCTTCCTCGGTGACATCGATGCTCCCGTTATTTACTGGGATGATACAAAGTCACTCCTCGGCGCTTACATTGGCACTGACCTTACATCTTCAGGCACAATTAACGCTACAAGCTATCTTCCCCAGCCTCTCGCTCCTACAAACCTCTTTAATTCAGCAGATTACAGAGTATGGCTCAGAGAATATAACTCATTGTTCAACGCTAACTGCTTTGTAGAAAAGACTGATGCAAACGCAAACTCCAAGTTTGCTGCAACAATCATTACAGGCGACGTAACACTTTCTCCTACATATGCAGACGTATACGGAAACTATAAGGTTGACGATTACGGCTTCAAGTACATCACAAGAGACGGCGTTGACTACTATGTATCAGTTTACAGAAGACCTATCGCAAACGAAGAAAATATATTCAATGCAGGTTACGTTGTAAGTGCTTACACAGAAGACGTTGATCGTTGCATGGAAATCATTACAGCGCTTAACACAGATGCTACACTCGCTAACCTCTTTATGTACGGTGTTCAGGATATCCACTACACTCTCAATGCTGAAACAGGCGTTGTAACAAAATTGACAAACACTTACTCAATGGATATCGAAACCGTTGGTAACATCTACTTGCTCAATCCTTCCGACGATATGAACGATTTCTGGAAGTTTATGAGTGCTAACAAGTGGCAGAACGCTAAGAACACTAACCTCGAAGCAGTACTCAGCCCCTTCGCAGGCTTCACCTTCAACCCTGAAAAGCCTATGGAAGACGAAGTTGAAGACGGCAAGGTTTATGTTGACTTGACATTCGAACAGGCTATCGCTGAAATCCAGAAGGTTTCTCCCGACTTCTTCGAAAAAGCACTTAAGTACGTTGAAACTCCCGATATGCCCTTCGCTGACTTCATTAAGACTGTATACGATGAAGTTGCTAAAAACGAAGCTGTATCAGCAGTTACAGACGATGTAACAGGCGTGTACTCAATGCTTGAAGCTTATAGAGACTGGTACGAAGGCAAGTTCGATGTAAAACTCGAAGAAAATGCATAAAAAACAAACCTCCCTGTTTCCAGGGAGGTTATTTTTTTGTTTAAAGGGCGAACAAACGAATCCACACCTACAGGATTAGGATTTGTTATTCGTAAAAATCTTTTATAAGGCGGGGCGTCGTGGGCGCCGTCCCCTACCAATATCAATATTGTCTCACAAAACAATAAATCTTTCGCAAACACGGGGGGGAAACCGGAGGGGGTGTCCCCAAAACATACAACATATCTTTCGCAGACCAAGGAGGGTTCCGAGGGAGGAAATCCCTCGGCCGTTTGAAAGGGTGGGGTCAGGGGGAGGGGAGGATCGGAACTCCCCTCCCTTGTGCCTTCTTTGGTTACTTTCTTGGCACGCAAGAAAGTAACGTAAAAAAGAAAAGATAATATTATTTTGCAAAACAATATCTCTCCCTCCGTCTTTTGCTCCGCAAAAGCCACCTCCCTCATCAGATGGAGGTAAAAATTAGATTTGCACAAAAAACGGGACGTCGTGGGCGCCGTCCCCTACAAAATTAAGAGCACACACGGTCAGGAGCTTTGCTCCCGAACCCACACAAGAGGCGCACTTTTTCAAAAAGTGCCCTTTTGACTCCCTCAAAACTTTACTAATAAAATTAAAAAACCCGATAGAAGACTGTATCTTCCATCGGGTTCGTTTGCTTTGCTTAGTCAATAAGCTCCTTAACCTTTGAATCTTTACCGATCTTGTTGCGGAGATAATAAAGCTTAGCACGTCTTACCTTACCTGATCTTACGATCTCTACCTTTTCTACGTTAGGTGAGTGAACAGGGAAAGTCTTTTCAACAGCTACACCGTAAGAAATACGACGTACTGTGAATGTTTCGGAAATACCGCCGCCATGTCTTGCGATGATAGTTCCTTCGAAAATCTGAATTCTTTCTCTTGTACCTTCTTTAATCTTGTTGTGAACCTTTACAGTATCACCAATGTTAAGTACCGGTACTGTTTCTTTAAGCTGCTCGTTTGTTAAAGCCTTTACCAAATCCATTGTGGGCTCCTCCTTAATATATACGAACATTCATGCACAGCTAATACAGAGGACTGTTCAAAAATAATGCTCTCTACACAGAGAGTCTATGGTATTATACCATATTTTTTGCAAATTTCAAGCACGCTTGGATTTTTTTACATTTTGTTCACATTTATCCCCAACTCACCCCTCTAATCATTTTAAAAAATACTTGTATATTTAATAATAATATGTTATAATATTTAGGATTAGATATTTATCAAAGCTAATTCTTATAAAACACCAACGGAGGATAATATGAACAAAGACGATTTCAACAAAACTCCTGATGATATAATTAAAAACGCTGACGAAAACGAGTTGAATGATATACTGAAACGTCTCTCGGAAATACTCGACACATCGGTATCTCTGCAGGACGCAATAGACCTCGCAAAGAAAAAGCACGAGGAAGAAGCCGCGCTCAAAGAAGCACAGGAAGAAAGCATATCTTCATTTTCAGAATTTGAGTATACGCCCGAAGGCGATGCTTCCGATAACGCTGCCGAAACAGAGGAATACGTTACTGCCGAATCTGACAGCCGTAATGATTCTCCTCTTGATTTTTCCGAATATGCAAGCTTCAAATTAGAAAAGGAAGACGTTGCAGATGCAGTGGAAGAAGTTTCCGAGCCGGAAAAACCCGAAGAATCGGAAAATATTGAAACCGAAGAAAAGCTGAACAAAGAACCGTTTACCATAGACGTTCAAGAAGACGTTGAAGAAGAAAAAGAAGAACCCGTCTTTGAGTTTTCAATTCCCGCTCCCGAAACTAACGAACAGGAAGCGCAGGAAGAAAACGCTACGTCAAAAATTTTCGACGAGCTTTTAGCTTGTTTTGAAAACAGAAAGCTCCCCGATGATTTCCGTTTCTCCTCATTCCAGGAGCACAGCGAAGATGTTACTGAGGCTGAAGAAAGCGCAGAAACCATCGAGGTTACCGAAGAAGCTCCTTCCGAAGCTCAACCCGAGCAGACCACGGCAGAGGGCACAGAAGACGGCATCGAGCTTCAAAAACAAATCGAAGCTTTTTCTCCTATATATCACCACAATCCCGACGAAGAAGACGAAATCTTCTCTCAGATTTTTTACGACGAGAAAAAACAGCGAGCACGCAAAGAAAAAGACAAGAAAAAGTGGCAGAAACAAGCCGCTGACGGCTCAACTATCTTGCGCAGCTTCTTTGATTGGATGGAGATAATCGTTCTTTCATCAGCATTGGCGCTTCTTATATTTACATTCGTTATGCGTCTTGCTGTCGTTGACGGAAACTCAATGAACAACACCCTTCACAACAAAGAGCTTCTCGTTATTTCCGACTTTATGTATACACCCAAGAATAATGATATTATCGTATTCAACGCCCCCTCTTATTCAGACGAACCCATCGTAAAAAGAATTATCGCAACAGAGGGACAGACTGTTGATATCGATTTTGAAAACTGGATAGTTACCGTAGACGGCGAGCCTCTCGAAGAAGACTACGTAAAGAAGGTTGCCGGATATATGCACGCATCCGATATACAGTTCCCTCTTACAGTTCCCGAGGGTTACTTGTTCGTAATGGGAGACAACAGAAACGACTCGCTTGACTCAAGAGATTCAAGAATCGGACTTGTTGATGAAAGATTTATTCTCGGCGAGGTCAAAATCAGACTTTCTCCCTTAAACAAATTCGGAAAGGTTGACTAATAAAACGGTTTAGAAAGGACAAAACAATGCCCTCTACACAAATACAATGGTTCCCCGGGCATATGGCAAAAACCCGCAGGCTTATGAAAGAAAGCTTGCCGTCGGTGGATATACTGATAAACGTTCTTGACTCAAGAATACCGATCAGCTCAAAAAATCCCGAAATCGACACCCTTGCCGAAAACAAGCCCGTTCTGACACTGCTCAGTAAATCAAGCCTTGCAGACCCTGCATTTACGGCTAAGTGGAAGAATTACTACAAAGAAAACAACGTCAACTGTCTTTTTATAGACAGCATAACCGGAGCTAATATAAACGAAATTATGCCCATGATACGCACTATTCTTCAAGAAAAGATAGAACGCTACGAGCAAAAGGGTATGTCGGGCAGAAACATAAAGGCTATGATAGTCGGGATCCCAAACTCAGGAAAATCCTCGCTTATCAACAAGCTTGCAGGCTCAAAAAAGGTCAAGGTCGAAGACCGTCCCGGTGTTACTCTTACAAAGCAATGGGTTCCGACGTCAATCGGACTCGACCTTATGGATATGCCCGGTGTGTTATGGCCTAAATTTGACGATGAAATAATCGGCGAAAACCTTGCGCTTACCGGAGCTATACGCGACGCGATACTCGATATCGAAGGCTTGGCTGTTGTTCTCTGCGCAAGACTTCGCAAGCTCTATCCCGAACTGCTTATGACAAGATATAAGCTCACCGAAAAAGACCTCGATGAAGATATGCAGGACTATGAGGTTTTTGAAGCAATAGGCAGAAAAAGAGGATTTCTTATTTCGGGCGGAGAGATAAACTACGAAAGAACGGCAACTATGTTGCTTGACGAATTCAGAGGCGGTAAGATCGGCAAAATAACGCTCGAGCTTCCACCCGTTGACTGATATATAAAAAAGCCACTTATAATTACGAGGTTTCAAATGCTTAATTGGGATTTGGAAAACGAAATAAAATCACAAGGGTATAACATTATATGCGGTTGTGACGAAGCGGGCAGAGGCCCTCTTGCAGGAGAAGTTGCCGCCGCCGCTTGCATATTACCCTTAGGGATCGAAATAAAAGGACTTAACGACTCAAAAAAGCTTTCCGAGAAAAAACGCGAGGAGCTTTTTAAAGCAATACAAGAAGCGTCTATCAGCTGTGCCGTTGCTACCTGCTCGGTTCAGGAGATCGAAGAATACAACATTCTTGAATGCGCTTTACTTGCTATGAGAAGAGCCGTTAGTATGCTCGACGTAAAGCCCGAGTTTATTCTTGTTGACGGAAATATAAACCGCGGATTTGATCTTCCGTCAAAAGCCATTATCGGCGGAGACGCAAAATCCCCCAACATTGCCGCGGCATCTATACTCGCAAAGGTTACAAGGGACAGACTTTGCTACGAGCTTGACGAAAAATACCCCATGTACGGATTTGCAAAACACAAAGGGTACGCCACAAAAGAGCACAGAGAAGCTATATTGAAATACGGCCCCTGCCCCGAGCACAGAAGCCTTTTCTTACGCAAGATATTGAATAAAGATGAGTAATACAACAAGGCAAACGGGCAGACAAGGCGAAAACGCCGCTTGCGACTGGCTTGTCAAAAACGGATACACGATCACCTGCCGTAATTACACTTCCCCTCACGGCGAAATTGACATAATAGCCGAGGACGAAAAATATATTGTTTTTGTTGAGGTAAAATACAGAAAAAACTCCGTTTTCCTCTCCAAATACGGCAGACCCGTTTATGCGGTAAACAATGACAAGAAAAAGCATATAATTTTTACGGCTAAGCACTACATAAACAAGTTTAAACCGACAAAAAAGCCGCGAATCGACGTTATGGAAATCATAAGCGACGAACTTGCTGACGGCTTTGTTTCACTAAATATAAAGCATTACAAAAACGCTTTCGGAGAGTGATTATAATAAAAATATTTGATACGCACTGCGATACCGCCTACTATATGCACGAGGCGGGCATTGGCTTTGATAACAGCAATACACATTTATCAAAGCAAGACGTTGATAAATATGAAGTATACGAGCAGATGTTTGCGGTGTGGTCGCACCCAAAACGCTCGGCAGAAGAATGCTGGAAGCATTTTTTTGACGTAAAAAAGCATTACGACAAAGAAATTCTTACATACAAAAACGAAAGATTTATTCCGCATCTTACGGTCGAAGGCGGTTCGCTTTTGAATAACGACCTATCAAGGCTCGATGTTTTAAAAAACAGCGGAGTTGAAATAATGACTCTCGTCTGGAGAGACGAATGCTGTATGGGCGGAGCTCATAACACAAATAAAGGACTTACCGATTTCGGCAAGTCAGCTGTTGAAAAAATGTTTGAGCTTGGCATTATCCCCGACATCAGCCACGCATCTGACAAAATGGCATACGAGGTATTTGAATTGGCAGACAGATACGGAAAATCCGTTATCGCAACCCACTCAAACCTTAGAAAAATACGAAACCACACCCGAAATATGACCGACGATATGTTTTTATGTCTTATGAAAACGGGTGGGCTCTCAGGAATAAACTACTGCTGTGATTTTTTAGAGGATACAGACATAAAAAAAGCCGATATCACCTCTATTATACGCCACCTTGAGCATTATCTTGAGCTTGGCGGCGAGCATAACGTTTGTCTCGGATGCGATTTCGACGGAATAGACGAATTGCCGCTCGGTATTGACGGGGCTGATTCGCATTTTAAGCTTTACGAGGAATTAAAAAAGATAAATTACAGCGACAGTCTTATTGAAAATATTTTCTACAATAACGCGCACAAGTTTTTTGAAAGCAATATTTAATTTCAGATAAATAATATAACTGATATATAAAAGAAGGGCAGAAAATGAAAAACATTAACTACATCAGTACAAGAGGAAACAACGTTCCGGTATCTTCAGCTCAGGCTATTAAGCAGGGTCTTGCCAATGACGGCGGTCTCTTTATGCCGGAGGTTATCCCCTCACTCACAGAAAAGGATTTTGAAATTTTGAAGAAAGCATCGTATCCCGAAAGAGCGGCTTACGTTATGTCAAAATTCCTTACAGATTACACATACGAGGAGCTTCTTGCAGATTGCAACGAAAGCTATTCCGAGGCTCGTTTCCCCGGTGGCGCAGCTCCCATAACAAACGTAGGCAATCTCCGTTTGCTCGAGCTTTGGCACGGTCCTACTTGCGCTTTCAAGGATATGGCGCTTCAGGTTATGCCGAGACTCCTTTCAAGAGCTTTGGTTAAGACAGGCGAAAAGAGAACTGCATTCATTCTCGTTGCAACATCGGGCGACACAGGTAAGGCTGCGCTTGAAGGATACAAGGACGTTGACGGCATTAAAATTATGGTATTCTACCCCGTTGACGGCGTAAGTAAGGTTCAGAAATTGCAGATGGCTACTCAGGAAGGCAACAACGTTACCGTTTGTGCTATCAAGGGTAACTTTGACGATGCTCAGAACGGCGTTAAGAAGATTTTCGGTAATGCTGAAACTGCAGAAATCCTTGACAAAAACAACCACTTCTTCTCATCTGCTAACTCAATTAACTGGGGCAGACTCGTTCCCCAGATCGTTTACTACATTTCATCATACTGCGATATGGTAAATGCAGGTGACATTAAAGAAGGAGATGAAGTAAACATCTGCGTTCCCACAGGTAACTTCGGTAACATTTTTGCCGCTTACATCGCAAAGATGATGGGACTTCCCGTAAACCGCTTTATCTGCGCTTCCAACTGCAACAACATTCTTACAGACTTTATATCCACAGGTACATACGACAGAAACCGCGCTTTCCATACAACAATGTCACCCTCTATGGATATTCTTATTTCAAGCAACCTCGAAAGACTTCTCTACGTTATCGCAGGTCAGGAAAAGACAGCTTCTTATATGAAAGAACTTAACACAAAGGGTGTTTACACAGTTGAAGACGAAGTAAAAGAAAAGATTGCAGCAAACTTCTCAGGCTATTTCTGCGGAGAAGAGGATACTGCAAAGACAATTAAAGAAACATTCGACAAGTACAACTATCTTATCGATACACACACAGCAGTTGCCGTTAAGTGCGCTGAGGAATATATGAAGAACACGGGAGACGAACGCAAGATCATCGTTGCATCAACAGCTTCTCCTTACAAGTTCGCATCAAACGTATACGCTTCACTTACAGGCGAAATTCTCGAAAATGAATTCGATTCACTTAAATCTACAGAAAAGCTTTCAGGCACAAAGATCCCCACACCTTTGGCTACACTTGAAAGCAAACAGGTTCGCTTTACTAAGGTTATTGAGCCCGACGATATGACATCCGAAGTGCTTAAAACTATTGGAATCTGAGTTTAACACACTATAAAAATTTCAGGGAGGTAAAATATGTCACTGTTTGCACTGTCGGATACGCATTTATCACTTTATAATGACAAGCCGATGGATATTTTCGGCAACAGATGGCAGTCTTACGCCCAAAAGCTCGACAAAGGCTGGAAGGCAGTCGTTACCGACAAGGACACTGTGGTTATTGCAGGTGACGTTTCTTGGGGAATATCGCTCGAAGAAGCAAAGCTCGATTTACAGTATATCGACAGCCTCCCCGGCAAAAAGATAATTTCAAAGGGTAATCACGATTATTGGTGGTCGACGGCTTCGAAAATCAACAAGTTTTTTGAAGAAAACAATATTACGACCATTAAGTGTATGCACAATAACGCTTTTATCGTCGATAACGTTACCGTATGCGGAACAAGAGGCTGGTTCAGCGAGGGCAAAAACGCCCCCAGAGAAGCCGATTTCGACAAGATCGTTGCAAGAGAAGCGGGAAGGCTCGAGCTCTCGATAAAAGAGGGTCTTAAGCTGTCGGAAACAAACGAGATAATTGCATTCCTTCACTTTCCTCCCGTTTATAATGATTACGTGTGCGACGAGATAGTAAACGTGTTGCATAAGTACAACGTGAAAAGGGTCTACTACGGTCATATTCACGGCGTTTATAACCTGCCGCAGACCTTAAATTACAACGGAATCGACTTTACTATTACGTCTGCAGATTACCTGAACTTTGTCCCTCTGCTTGTAAACAAAATATAGTGTTTTTTCGGCAAAATACCCACATTTTAGTAAAAAAATTTGTATATTCTATTGACTTTTAGAATGTATGGATATAAAATAATATGATAGGAAAAATATTCATTCCGGAGGAATAATAAATGAGTTTAAAAAACGTAACAAAGACAGAAAAGAATGTTGTGGAAATCGAATTTTCCATCGACAAGAAGCTTTTTGATGAGGAAGTAAGCCGCGTGTTTAAGAAGAACGTTGCAAAGATGAACGTTCCCGGCTTCAGAAAAGGTAAAGCTCCCCGTTCCATCATTGAAAAGATGTATGGCAAGGGCGTATTCTATGATGACGCTATCAACAATCTTCTCCCCGAAGCATATTCCGAAGCAGTTAAAGAATCCAACGAGATCGTTGTAAGCCAGCCCGAATTCGAGGTTGTTTCTATCGACGAAAACGGCGTTGTTCTTAAGGCTAAGGTTTTTGTAAAGCCCGAAGTTGAAATCGAAGGCTACAAGGGTATCGAAGTTGAAAAGACAGTTAAAAAGGCAACTGCTGAAGATATCGAAAAGGAAATTGAAGCTACACGTATGCGTAACAGCCGTACAATCGACGTTACAGACCGTGCTGCTCAGAACGACGACATCGCTGTTATTGACTACGAAGGCTTCGTTGACGGCGTTGCATTCGAAGGCGGCAAGGGCGAAAAGCACGACCTCAGACTCGGTTCAGGTCAGTTTATCCCCGGCTTTGAAGATCAGGTCGTTGGTCACAACGTAGGCGAATCTTTTGACGTAAACGTTAAGTTCCCCGAAGAATACCACGCTGAAAACTTGGCAGGCAAGGACGCTGTATTTAAGGTAGTTCTCCACGAAATCAAGCACAACGAGCTTCCCGAACTCAACGACGAATTCGCAAAAGACGTTTCCGAATTTGATACACTTGATGAATATAAAGCAGACGTTAAGGCTAAAATCCAGAATAGATATGAAAAGGAAGCTGACAATCACGTTGAAGAACAGCTTATCAATGCTCTCATCGAAAAGCTTCAGGCTGATATCCCCGAAGCTATGATCGAGACAGAAGCTGAAAACCTTCTCCGCGACTATGACAACAACCTTCGTATGCAGGGTATGAGCCTCACTGACTTCGTTAAGTACACAGGTATATCTCTCGATTCTTTGCGTGAAGACTTCAAGCCCCGCGCTGAACGTCAGGTTAAGACAAGACTCGCTCTCGAAAAGATTGCTGAGCTTGAAAGCATCGAAGTTTCAGAAGCTGAAATTGAAGAAGAATTCAACAAGATCGCTTCTATGTACAATATCGACGTAGAAGAAGTTAAGAAGAGCATCGAAGGCGAAGCTTTGAAGAAGGACCTCGCTGTTCAGAAGGCTGTAGACTTGGTTAAGGCTGAAGCTGTAATCACAAAGGCTAAGAAGACAGCTGCTAAGAAGACAACAGCTAAGAAGGAAGAAGCTACAGAAGAAAAGGCAGCAGAAAAGAAGACTACTGCTAAGAAGACAACTTCCACAACAAAGAAAACAACTACAACAACAAAGAAAACTGCTGCTAAGAAGGCAGAAGAAAAGGCTGAATAATTAGTATTTTAACCTTTTTACTTACTTGACTTTCAATTAAAAGCAGCGGAATACAGATAAGGAGATACGATTATGGCATTGGTACCAACAGTTATAGAACAAACAAACCGTGGCGAAAGAGCGTATGATATTTACTCACGTTTGCTGAACGACAGAATCATCTTCCTCAGCGATGAAGTAAACGATACGACAGCATCCCTTGTAGTAGCTCAGTTGCTTTTCCTTGAAGCGCAAGATCCCGATAAGGATATCTCTTTGTATATAAACAGCCCCGGCGGTTCAATTACCGCCGGAATGGCTATTTATGATACTATGAACTACATTAAGTGCGACGTATCTACAATT
>SVRB01000045.1 GCA_015065045.1 Oscillospiraceae bacterium
AGCTCTTATTATCCTGAAATACTGTAAAAATTTAATAAAAAAGACCGTTACTTTTTTTAAAAAGCTACGGTCTTTTTCGTGGTGCTCCATCGGAGAGTCGAACTCCGGACACCTTGATTAAAAGTCAGAAAAGTTTTTGTTTTTTGCTGATTTAGGTAAAACTAACTAAAATCAAATAATCCGCATATTATACTGAATATCCGTAATATCTACCGTCGAGTTTTATAATGTTTGATATAGTTTTATTTTTCTATTGATACCTTTATTGATACCTAATTATTTATTATATCACCATTATGAGAGTAAGTCCATTTCTTTATAATCATTTTGAAAAAGTTTACAATTATTATGTCAATAACACGTATAAAAAATCCCTATATTGGTTACGGACAAAGCTTTTTAGTTTTTAATCCTAAAAAGAGGGGGACAACCAATAACAGCCCCCCTCTTTTGTTTTTATTCACTTTTCTTTTCGTGTTGGGTACCAAAGTAAAACGATACTACAGCTGTAACGATGATCATCACATTATCAGAGCTGATATTGCCGCGTAGCGCGAGCACCGCATACACAGCAATCACTACCACTGTAACTATGGTCTTAACTTTTATAAGGTTTGCCAAATTTCTTGTAAATTCTTTCATGCATATCCCCTTTATCATCTGTTTATCAAGTGGTCTTGAAGCTCTTTTTTTGCTTCTTCCATTTGTTTAATATTGTTTCCGTCTATGCCGTGATCGAGCAGAGCAAGAAGCGCGTGTTGGATACATCTGTCACCGGCTTCGATAATGGACAAACGTTCGTTATCGTTACCGAGCTTCCTATCAACACTCTCTTTCCAGAGTTCCAGCGCTGTTATTCTCTCATCTTGCTTCTCGTTCGGAGCCTTAGCTGCCCGAATAGCCTTAGCAACCTTTTCGGCGGCATTTGACAGCAGAACGAAAGCGGACGCTATGGCAAGAATGGTTGTCCATATTTCTCCGGGCGTTAAGTTCTCCATATTATGCCCCCTTAACGGAAACGCTGGTCGACAAGGCTTTGAATTTCGTTATAACTATAACCTGCAACAGTCAAACGTTGTTCACGTTCCGCGCCGTTGCCCCATTTACCCGCGATAACCTCGTCGACAATTACTTCGACGGGTTTGATTGTAGGTTCAGGTATAATTGAATTAACGATATCTTTGTCACTTGTTTCTCCGAGCACCAACGAGATTGTTGTATACCCTTGTTTCTTTAACTCATCAACGTTTATGTTATAAACCATATTTGTACACTCCTTTAATCTTCTTGTTATCTCTTCTGCTATGTACGGCATTTTACTTTCAAGATATGGACCGGGACAAGCTGTTGCTTCAAACATCTTATGTATTGTTAACGTGCCGTTCTTATCTCCAGTCCAATTAAAACCGGGCAAATGATGTCTACGGCATATATCAACACCGAGATTTATAAGTGATTCCAATGCGGCATCGCTTATTCTCCATTCAGGTGCACCACTTTCGTTTGCGACTTCAACTGTGATAGCCTTATTATCGTTATAAATACTCCCGCTTGTATACGCTCGATATTCTTCGGGTACACATAGTATGATTGTTCCGTCATTGCCGATGACATAATTCGCAGAATTGCCGTTTCTGTCAAAATTCTTCGCGATAGTTTCAGGGTCAGCGTCTTCTACAGCCCAATGGTGCGGAGTAAAAGTGGTTACAGGCTCAGTTCTTTTACTGTAATTTTTGGTGAGGATCTCTTTTGTTGCTAAAGGGCTCTTCATTCTTCAACCACTTCCCATCCTGCAGGGTACGTGTCAGGCGACCATACGTTATTATCAATCATAGATACATAAACCTTTCCGTCTGTATATCTCATTACATTACCCGTGATATACGCATCGTGAGCGCCTGTGGGCTGTTTCCACTCGGGAATGTCCTCTGTTGCCCCGTTATTCGTTTCGTTCTTCTGTAAGGCTCTCACAGCCTCCCACAGCTTCTCTATTTCGGTATCATAGTTATACTGTGCCTTTGGAGAAACACGCGCTTGAGAACAAAGCTCGTTTCTTTCCTCGTCTGTGATTTTTCCCTCAATATGATATGTGTCAATTTTCTTAATCAAAGCGGTTAAATCGTAATCGCCTTTTTCAATAACTGTCTTAAAAACATTTTTCATAATTTTTTACCTTTCTTATGAATTTACTATCATAGCCGCAAGTTGTGCGATTTTTTTGACAATTTCGTTATCAATATACTTCTTCGTGTCCACATTATACTCCACATCAAGCACAACGCCGTCTGTATCGGTTGTGAGTGTTGTTGTGGGGTAAAGTGATATTACTCCCTCTACTGTTCCATCTGAGTTAATAGAATGTGTTGTAGGCTGTTTGTAGGGTTCATATCCTCTCGCTGTACCAAGGTTAAGCATCACATTTTCATAAGTTGCCGAAGTGTTACTCGTTGAATTTCCGCCATAAAAAATAATTCTTACCCTATTTGCAGTTTGTGGCATGGTAAAGGTATATGACGGATTGAGAATATCAGCTTTATAAAAGTTATAGGCATCACCAAGATTTGTCGTTCCATTATAAAACATAATAGACACGCCGCCGCCGTAATCCCCAGTCCTTGAAGATTTAGCGTGAAATGTATATGTTCCCGGCGGCAAATCAATATATAGCTGTGCCATATATCCACTTATTTTCAGGCTATCGCCGTTAACAGTTGGCGTTCCTGATATCTTTTCAATATAATTTAAGTCGATTAAGCTTCCTCCATACCTTGTCACTCTTGCTGTTGACAAATCATCCATAAAAGGTACATATGGTAATATTTCTGACCCCTCTCTACATTGGGGTTTTTCGATAATAATATCTTGTGTTCCTGTCATTTCACCAAAGGACACATAAAGAGTTATATTTCTTACTTCTCGGTCAATCGTAACAGTGATTTTCGGGTTTTCTAAAATTGTTACTGTGTCATCTTTAAAGGAAATTCGCCATCCCCAGCTTGCGGAATGATTGCTTACACTATTTTGCGAAATAGTATAAGTTTTCCCAATCTCCAAAGGCATATTCGGCCAATAAACTCCATATCCTCCGCTACCGCCAAAGTCTTTGAGTATAATGTTATCCCCATCAATTATTATTTTTTCTTGTCCACTTATGGCTATTGCTTTTGTAAGGTCAAGCAAGTTTTCGCTTTTTGCCTTTACCCTCATTGTGTGTTCTATGGGGGATATATCATCGAGCACCACTGCCGGCCCACTTGTGGTGACGCGGACTACGGAGGCGAAATTGTTATTACAATGTTCTGAATATACTTTAATATTGTTCAAAATCTGAACATAGGCATCTTTTTCGTGAGTTTCAGGAATAGCATCCCGACAAGCTATTGATGTTTTACACTTGATAGTTGCCGGAGTTGTTGTGCGAACGTTCCCCGATATTACCCCGACTCTTACTAACGTGGTATTGTAGAGCACCGGGACTTCGCAAATGTTGCCCTCAAAAAAAATTTCCTGAACTCTTTCAACGCCATTTCTTACATAGACAAACAGCGCTGTTTTTGGGTTGTTTTCCCACCCTTCGTCAAAAAGAAAATTAATTTTATAATCGCTGTTTCCGCAAACTATTTCATCAGTTCCAAAATAGTTTGCTATTTTGTTTTTTACTTCAACATTTATAACCACTTATTACCTCCGAATATTTAAATATATCCTCGCTCTGTTAAAGCTGAAAAAATATAGTCAATAATATTGATGCCGGCAATTTGTATACCGCCATCAAAATTAGCGACACCGCCAGATACCCTCAATGCCTCTCCGTTCGTCGGAAATTCGTTTACTCCTACTGCATTGCGCTCTACATCGATGAACAACGGAAACTTACCCTTGTAAAGAATAAGACTTTTTTCTGTTTTGTCAAACAGATCTTTAACAGTAAAATCGAAAATAAAAGACTTGTTCTTGTCACAGCTTAAGATATACTGAGCATTATTTGTTATCTCCGTTAAGTTTCCAGGCTGTGTGCCGTTTTCGGCATAACGGTATGATATCTTCATTGTGTTTTTTCCATCCAAGGGCGAAACAGAAGCGTTGACTGTCAAATGTGTCTCATCCTCATAGTTGTTTAATCTTTCGAGGGTAACGTCAAATGTCGGCAAAGACCACGCCAATATCGGTATTGTTTTGGTTACCGATGTTTTATTCCCACGGCTATCCATTACCGTTACAATAAGCTCCGTATCTCTGGCGCTATACACTTTTCCAAATTCAACATATCCGCTCTCGTAAGCAACTTTGGTTATTCCGTTTAACTCAAATATATACTGTGTTATTCCTGCGCCCTTCCTACCTGTGGCTGAGCTAAAGAAAACAGTAAGCAGGGATTGTTCCTGCACTAACTGTTCATTATTTCCGGTTATTGAGACAACCGCTGTGTTTGTATCGACGCAACGCAGCTGATCTTCTGAAAATACCGGATCGGCGTTTACAATGGTTAGTGTTCGCTCCAATGTTGAATAAAAATACTTTTCGTCAATTTTGGTTCGAATAATAAACACTACCGTTCGGTTATTACCGGAAGTGCCATTCTGCAATATGGTTCTTTCCTCGTTGGTAAGTTCAAACGTATAAGATGTACTGTTAACAGGTATATCCCGATACTCGATATCAGCTATTGCTGAGGTAAAAGAAATACAGGCTTGCAACTTCGATACATTTGCTCCCGCTGGGTTTGAATACAATATCGATGGATTCTCTTCATCAGTGAAATCCGATGCTGAAATAATTGTCGCTCCACACGGAGAAACTGTAAGATAATAAGTTGATGAGGTTGCATCTGTAGTATTTGCGCTTTCGTCATACAACTGAACATAGAATAAAGTTGTACCGACTGTCTTATTATTTACCGTATACCAGTCAGTAGTCCCTTCATAGCTCCATCCAGTTTCCACCTTGTAGTCCTTGACATGAACGTTGTATTGAACCCCATCTAAAAAAAGTTTAAGCTGCATTGCGTTATACCACCAGCCTGTATTGTAATTCAACCATATCTTCCAGTAAAAACGGTACTGCATATCAGCACCAATGCGCTGATATTCATATTTGATTGTCCACAATGCTATTGGATTTGTACACCAAACATTGGAATCAATTAAAGTAATCATACAATCTCCTTTAGCTTAAAGCTACAAACCCGACACCCTTACTTTCTGCAGTAGATACAGGAACTATTTTTATCATTCCGGCAATCGTGATTTGTCTTTCAATTTCAGCATTCATCATATGAAATGTCTCACCGTCTGCCCAATACGATTTAGTACCATGAGAATCATATCCACAAAAACCCTCTTCGGCATTAAGCTTAACATAATCTCCATTTTTGGCGAATACAGTTAACCCTTCCTTGTCCATACGGGCTATCAGGGAGTTTTGTTCGTTGTATAATTCAAATACGCCGCTTGTGTTATTTTTGCCACCGAGCTTCAGAATGCCGCCTTTAATCATAGATGCTGTCAAATTGATAACGTTAATATTCTGCATATTAAGCGTTCCGTCCAATGTCCACGCACTTGTAAAAGGGCCTTTTATTCCTGTTTGGCTGAACCCAATTCCTCCATTGGAGATCTTCAACACGTTGACGGCCTTCTCCTTCGGAAGTGTATCAACCGCCAGAAGTTTGTCCCCTTCAATAATTACATAACTGTTACCGAGCACTCCGTTTATCCTTGCCGTGGCTTCCTCAAGTTCACTATGCAAAAAAGCTTGAGACTCTTTGACCGTATTTTCGGTCTTTTTTTCTATTTCTGCAGAAATGTTTTGGGAAAGATTTTTAAGTTCCTTTTTAAAGTTACCAAACTCTATTTTGATATACTTTTTACGAATAGCGTCGTACTTTACGGATATAACCTCGGTTAAAATATTAATCTTACACCGAGGGTGTTTTACCTGTATAACATCACCGACGTCGCTAACATTATTAATGTTTGCCGATACGGAATAGTTAACCTTCGGAAGTTTGTTTTTATCGAGATAGGTGATTGCCTGACCTTTTAACCAATTTCGAATAGCAGAATGATATTCTTCTTTAGAAACATACGATTCAGCATTGAGGTCATTATCAAAAGAGACGACTTTCGTGTACGGTATATCATAAAGCTTCTCTTCGATCTCGATATACGTATCCTCGAGCATCACTACCGTATCTCCATCGGTAGTGTAGGGAAGTATTTTTGTGCAAACCTGTTCCCAATCCTCTTTTGATTGAAAACCGGTAAGATTTTTTCCTGCGGATATAACAACTCCCCGATCTTGTCCAATCTTTGATGTTATACCGAGCGTCCAATTATCGCGATACCAATGTCCGCCATATTTATCTGAGCTTAAAAGCCATTCATAAACTTCAAACAAGCTCTTTCTTACAACTCTCGTAGAACAAACCGATAAAATATCACTTATGGTGGAAAAAGGAGACGGTGAATCGGTATTGGAATTAAAATGTTCTAAAGCTCCATTACAATTTTTTTCAACAGCATAGGCATCTTTAATAACATATTTCTTTGCATCATACGACAAATGCCAACCTTTAATAGTAATTTTATTGTTTTTTGTAACCGGATCGGCAAAACGAAATCCTTGCACCCCCCCACGGAGTTGGGATGCGAGCTATCATTCCGTTTTGATAATATTCGTAGTTTTCAAGAGTATCTGTCAGTTCAACATAATAATCCCCGTTATCAACTTTAGTTACCTCAGCCTTCAGCGGATGAAGTATCTTCAATCCGTTGTTGGCAAAGCTCCTTTCTCCGCTTTCATATACCCTGATCATTATAACCACCTGCTTCTTGGAAGAATTTCAAGACTCTGAATATCTCCTGTCCACTCGATTTTGTTTATTCCCGGTTGAAGTAACGGGAATTCACCATTCATATTTCTGTTTTTTAGCTCGTTTTGCCAGTAGGCATCCTCTTTTTCGCTGTCAATTTCAACCTGATTCTCTCCCACCGGGAAGGTATAGCTGAAGACTGCGGAACCGTTGACTAATAACTCGACGGTTCCGCTACCCGTCAGTGTAATCAGGGGTTTACTCACCTCGAGTCCCTCGTTGATTATCCCGGAATTGGGTGCGTATAGTACAGTTGGTTCTTCAAAAGCTTTATATTTATAGGGTTGAGTCCTAAAGAGTATTTTTGCCTTTCTGAACCGAAGAAGTCGCGTATAATCGATCTTCGCAAATATTTTAGCTCTATATGCCTTTTCAGGTTCATTGCTGAATATAACCTCTCCCTCTCCGGAAAAGAATTTTATAATCTCATCGATATCAAAATTACCATACAAACCAATAGAAACCGGCTTATCATACGGTGAATAACCCAACTCCTCGATCAAACTGCCATCTTTGCCGTCTATCAAGGTTTCTTTTGTCCTCATTTGCGGTTTGGTGATAGGCGGCAACTCGCTAATAAGCAAACCTCTTATTTCGGCGCTCGAAACGCCCTTAAATATAATGCTGTTCATTAAGCAAATACCTCCTTTTCCACCGTTTCCACAATAAATGTTCCCACTTCTCTGTCGTCGAGCATTACCTTAACCTCTGACAACGCCTCTTTAAACGCCAAAATCATAGTATCAAACATTGATATTTGCGAATAGTCCGAAACAGACGTAAAATGAGTGTTAATTTCCGAATCAAACTCCGTAGGCATAGCGTTCTGCATATCTCTCGAGACCTCATCCATAGTCTTCGCAAATCCTCCGCCTACACCGTAAGCAAGGTTTGCTCCAACTTCCTCTTCCATCACTTTAGAGGGACTCTTTATTCCGAAAATTTCCTTAATTCCGTTAAGAACGGATTTTCCGAAGCCCTTAATTTTATCAAGAATCCAGTTGATTTTGTCCTTGATGCCGTTCCAAATTCCCTCTACGAGATTACCACCGACTGTTTTTAATTCACCAAGGCTATTTGTTAATGCGCCGACAATTGAAATTATGATCTGTGGAAGCATTTCGAGAAGTTGCGGTGTTGCTTCTATAATTCCGCCAGCTAATTTCATCGTCAATTCTATTCCCGCTTCAACCAATTTAGGCAAATTATTCTCAATCGCAGAGCACACTTTCTCGACCAAAACAGGAAGTTCGTCCAACAATTCGGGCATAGCCTCAAGTAATCCATCTGTCAGGGCAAGTATTAACTCTATTCCTGTGTCTATCAGTAGATCAAGGTTATCGAGAAGTGCATAAGCCAAAGTAAGAACCAATTCAATACCCGAGGTCAATATTAAGTCAAGATTATCCATCAAAACCTGAGCCATCATAGCAATAGCTTTAACGGTTGTGGTAGTGAGTTCAGGAAGAGATTGGCTTATTCCTTGAACCAAAGAAACAAGTATCTGAATCCCCATACTTAAAATAACCGGCAGATTATCAATAATTGTTGAAGTAAGTTGGTTTACCAAACTTAAAGCGGCAGAAGTCAAAGTACCAACATTTTGACTTATTCCAGAAAGCAACTTATTTACCATTTCGGCGCCGACTTCGACTATCCACGGCAAATGTTCCGCTGCGAGATCAATTAACATAGAAAAAAGTCTTGAACCTACTTCTGTTACCATAGGCAAAGCATTTTCCATCCCCGCTATTAAATTTGTAATTCCCTCCGAGATCATATAAAATGCTTGGTCAATTCCACCTTGATCTCCTGACATGATAGCTGAGATAAGAACGTTAAAGGAAGAGCTTAAATCATTAACGCCACTCATAGCTTCACTCACGGCCGGAGCAAAAGCAGAAGCAAGGATGTTCTTTGTCGCGGCCGTTGTACTGTTGAAGATCTGCATTTGATCATCAAGTTCGCCCAAAGCCGCTAATCCTTTTCCACCGAGTACAGCTCCCATATTAACTGCTTTTTCGGAATATTCGGTAACTCCTTGACTTCCCATCTCGATAATTGTATTAAGATCTTGGGCTTTTTTTCCAAATATCTCCATAGCAAGAGCATCTCTCTCAGTTTCATCGGATACGCCTTTCAAAGCGTCTATTGTTTCCCAATAAACTGTTTCGCTGTCGCGTAGTTTTCCACCCGAATCAGCAACAGAAACTCCAAGCTTTCTATAGGCTTCAGCGTAAGCGGTACTACCATCTTTCGCCTCACTCATAGCTTTTATGTTTTTTGCCATTGACCCTGTCAGTGTTTCCATAGACACATCGGTCAGCTCTGCTACTGCATTATACTTTTCTAAGGTATCTGTAGAAAGACCGGTTTGCGTTGAAAGTGTAAGAATATTGTCTGCATATGCAGCGCCATCGGACAAGCTGTCTTTCATAGCATTTCCGACAGCCATTATTCCCTCACCCAAAGCGTGTAAGCCACCGATAATTGCGTCGCTTATGAGGTTAGCTTTTATAATATCTCCGAGGGACAGCGCTTTGTCTCCGCTTTCTTTGGCTTCGTTGCCAAAATCTTCGACGGCATCTGCCTCATCCTTTGTCTTTTGCTCAGCTTCTCTCATCGCGTTTGTGTTATTATCCACTTGGCGATTTAGTTTGTTAAGATCAGCAACGGCATTATTTAAGTCTGTTTGCCATTTTTTTGTAGTTTCGCTGTTATCTCCGGTTTCTTTGCGGGACTTTTCAAGGGCGTCTTTCAGAAGATTAACCCGTTTTTCCTGCTCCTCAATTTTCTTGTTCAGAACTTCATTCTGCGAAGAAAGATTCTCGGCCGAAGAGTCGTTTTTGTCGTATTGAGATGTAACAGCTTTCATCTCGCTGTTAAGCACTTTTAAATTCGAAGTAATCTCCGATAATGCTTTTTTATATTCGCTTTCGCCGGTCAGTTTGACTGTTCCGCCGAAACTACTCATAGGCACTCCTCCTTTTTATTGTTTAGTCAGGAAGAAACTCCCCTTGATGTGCGATATATTCCTCAAGTTTGCTGTATGTAACATTACTTTTTCTGAAGTCATAATCATTTTTATAATGCTTGTACATCTGCATTAATCTGTTGAACGTCATTCGTCCTACCTCTTTGTCGGTGTACCCTAAAAGGCAATGACCGATAAAGTATAACCACGAAAAATCAATAGAGGATTCTTGATCTTCGTGGATTACTCGTTTTTTCCGTCAGCCTCGGTCTTTGCTGATGCGACAGTAATATCCCTGATTGTTTGTACAATCTTCGCCACACCGACATTTGCCATAAGACGGCCAAGCTGCTTGAGGCTCATCAAGGGTCTTCCCTCATTGTTATTTTCGTTTTCAATTTCGATGCCTTCGTTGATCATGGCCAACAAGCCAAATTTTAAGTCTTTAATCTTAGGCTCACCCTGACCCTGCGTTATCCTTCCCCACTCGGCAAGAGAACCGTATTTCTCCTGTATCTCTTCCATAACGTTTAAATTGAACACCAACGGATATTTGGTGCCATTGTTTTCGAAATAAGCAATTTTTTCTTTCATAACAATCTCCTTTTACAAGAAAAGAGGCAGATCTCTCTGCCTCTTATTTTGTTTCTGTATTTTTTTCGATTTTTTTGAAAAAAGCACTGTTTTTTATGTACATTTCTTCGGAAATGTCGTACTCCTTACCTTCTTTGTACACTATTTTTCTGTCTTGCTGACAGGTACTAATACACAACACTTTCATCACAGCACCTCATCAAGACACCGAAGGTGTTAAACAATTGTTAAGATATGTTTCAGCTTCATCTTCTGTTTCAAAGGTATTGTGCTTTTCCCATGTGCCGGCTTTCATACCATTAAAATCCGAAGCAAGAGCCATAACCTTTCCTTCGATGGACGTTGTTCCAAATTCAACACCCTCTCCCCTTGTTTTCGCATCGGTGGTGATCTTGGTAATCTTTACGCGGGGAAAAAACTCCACCTTGTACATCTTTTTGTTGTTTACTTGTTTGGGAAGAATATGACCGTATCCGATTTCGGGAGCCGTGTCATCTGTGTGCATCGTTACCTCGCCGCCTTCGTCGATAGCGTTGCCCAGGAGCTCGGCGCCCTTCTTGTCATCATCATTTGCCACTGTAAGAGTAAGCGTGCCCTTTTTGTAACTGTAATCGGTTTCAGCTAAAGAATCATCCGCATACAACTCCGCGGAGTTAAACTCCGGTGCAAACTTTTCGTCAATTAGCTTTTCGAGAAGCGGAACAGAGCTGCTTGTAAGCGCTGCGAACTTTCCCGTGGCCGTATCATGCTTGTTATATTTACCTTTCTTAAGGCCGGTTCTTGCCATTTATAAAGCCCTCTCTTTCTCAAAGGACATGGTTTTGTGATAATATCCGGTATCTTCCTCAAACATATCCGGTCCATCTTCTGTCCATAT
>SVRB01000046.1 GCA_015065045.1 Oscillospiraceae bacterium
GGCAACGTCTATATACTCCTGTATAGCCGTTATAGGCGTACCGGCAGCAACGTTACCCATAACTGGTATCTTTACAGCACCCCTGTGGTTCTTTTCTTCTTTTTCTCCCATAAGGTAGCTTGTGGATACACAGAACATATCTGATATTTTTTGTATAGTAGACATTCGCGGAACCTTGGTGTCATTTTCCCACGTTGAAACGGCTTTGTCAGATAGACCGAGCAGCTTTCCGAACTCAGCCTGCGTAAAGCCTTTTTTTTCACGCAAGTGCTTTATTCTCTTTCCTATAGTCATATAATCACTCTCTTTCACTATCAATATTGTACACTAAAAGTAGAAAAAAGTCAAGAGAAAAATAAAAAAATTCTACCAAAAGTATTGACATTCTACCAAAAGTGGAGTATAATGTACCCGTAAGTTAAAAACGAGGAAGATAACAACTACAAAAAAGAGGAGAGAAGTATATGAATAATTGTATTGATGAAAGAGTTATACGCTACAGAAGACTACAACAGCCTATGAATATAGAAAAAAACAGAGTTAAGGGTACACCACTCGCCCGAAAGGCTCAAAAAGAAAGCGCAATTGTTCACGTTTTGAGAGCTGTTGCAGTAATTTTTTTACTCTTTATATCTACTTTTGGTGGAGAGGTTGTAGAGAAAGCGATCAAAAGGGAGAACAGAACGGAGAAAGTGGTCAAGAAATGTATAGGTTACGTAGGGATTGCCCTTGCCCTGTGGGGAGTTCTTATAGTAGTCAGCAATCTTGTAAAAGCTGTTACACTTTTGCCGCTTTGGAGTCTTATACTTATATTTGCTCTAACTGTTCTTACCGCTTCGACGACAATAAAGAGTTAAAACACAGAGAGAATATACCAAAAAAACACCTCCGAATTTTCGGGGGTGTTTACGACCTGTAAAGCAAAGGAGCGATAATATGAGACACGTTGACGACGGTTACAGCTACGAATTTTACACATATGAACAGGATGTACTTGATTACTATCGCAAAAAGAGTGATTATGATATTGACGAAAGCGAGAGAGAATTCAGAGGAATGAAGATAAGTGTGTTGGAAGAAGACACAGAATCAACGTATTCGTTTGGTACATTTTAAATTTTGACGTTAAATATTAAAGACGAAGGAGAGTAGTTTTATGGCAAACAAAACAATAAATGTTGAGGCTATGTGTCCTTTTTTCTATACTGAATCTGCAAAGAGTGTTACTTGCGAGGGCATTGTCGGTGAAAACACGGTAACAAGATTTTCGTACAGCTCGCAAAAGGTAACGCATGAAAAAACATATTGCACTTCCGATTATTGCACTTGTCCCATCTATAAGGCAAATATGAAGAAGTATTGATAAAAACAAAAATCCCCCCAAAAGTTAATGGGGGGATTTTTCGTTGACAGTCTGCCGTTTTTGTAGTATAATAAGCTTATAGACAGAAGTTTTATTATACAATAGGAGGCGTAGATAATGAAAAAAAATATACTTGTTCCCGTGTTGATATTGGCTTATGCAACACTTTTTAGTATAGGTTTTGAATGTATGATAAGCTTTACAGGGCTTATAGGCGCAGTTACATTGGACACCCATCTGTCTGCTGTACAACAATATCCCAGATTTACTGTTTTTTGCGTGGTTGTTGGGCTTGTTGCATTGGTGTCAACTATATGTCTTTTAATTTTTAATTACAATATATCAGAAAAGTTTAATTATACAAAAGCAGTATGGCGTGTACAGTTTATTCTTGCTTTTATTATTTCAATTCCCATGATACCGCTTTGGGAAATGTTATTTGAATTCTTGCGAATTACTTATTGAATAAAAAATCACCTAAGGAACTATCCTTAGGTGATTTTTTATATAAAAGTAAAAATTATTGATGATTATAAATCTGAGCAAAACAAATGAATGTATGAAAAAAGGCTTCTCCTTGAGGAGAAGCTGTCCATAGGACTGATGAGGTGTAGTCGTCAAAGACGGCGTTTCGATTGTAAAAGTAATTAGAAAAAGGAAGTGGATACTTCGTATTTTACACCTCATCCGTCATTTGCTTCCGCAAATGCCACCTTCTCCTCAAGGGGAAGGCTAAAACACCACCCGATTTTAGAGGGTGGTGTTTTACTTATTACATATTTTTAAGCTGTTTTTTGAATGTGTCAATACATTCTTTATACTGTTCAAGTGTCATATCGGGGAGATATGGAGTGAATGAGAAGTATCCGTCGAATGAACGTGAAAGCATAATTGATGCTAATTCTTTTACCTCAGCGCAGCCGTGATAGAGCATGATCGGTTCGTGAGTGTTATAAAGGCCGTCGTTTATACGAAGGAATGATATATTGTTCTTTATCTTACTTGTGTAGTACGCGTGGAAGAACGGGTGTCTTTGTGTGCGAACTATTTCAAAGGGATTGAATATAACGTATGCGTTTTTGTCAGCTATTACGTCCTTTAACGCTGTTTCATCTTTTATAAACGAATCGGCGTTATTTTCGATAAGCAAGGGGATACCGTATGTTTTGGAAAGCTTTGATACAAAGGAAATGTCATCGTTTTCTTTTGGAACTATCTTGATGCCCTTTACGTTAAGAGTAAGCGCACGTCTGAAAAGAAGATTAAAGCTTTCTTTATCATTTACGTCAAGATAGGTGGTATACAGAACTATTCTTTTTCCATAATCAATGAGCAGATCTCTGATTTCTTCAAGCTGTTTTCCGTTCATTTGGTGAAGGGAAATACCGTTTATTTTGTCAACAACCTCTATATTGTTTATGCCGAGCGTTGTAGCTGTTTTAAGCTTTGATTCAAAATCGTTTGCGATCTTATCTGATATTTCGATACTGAAATTATACATATTATTTCTCCTCCACTACGCAGATTTCGCAGGTTTTATCGTGGCATTGATAGGTCTTGTAACGACTGTAATCAATTTTTTCGTCTGTATAGAGCAGTCTTGACCAATGGCAAGAGTTACAGTTTTCGTTATGGCAGATAAAGAACAAAGGATCGTTTTCGAGTAATTCCTTCGCTAACTTATACATTTCCTTTACGTCGATCGATTTTACGACAGCGTTACCAATCTTACCCTCGACCATAAGCTCATTTTTACGGAGAAGGGGAGTGATTGCAAGAAAATCACGATGTCCGGGAGGGAATTTTTTTAACGTAAATTTCTTGTTTTTGTAGTCGTCGATATACGTGGGCGCGGGAATATCAAGCGTAAGCAAATATTTTGCGTCGATAGCTTCCTCCATAGAGTGCATTGTGGTGTTTCGGTCCATATCAACGCCGAGCAAAATTGCCTTTCCGTTAAGCTCTGCAATTTTAAGGTAAGGAGTACCTTCTCCGCAGCCGGTTTCGCACTTGTCGTGGTCTTTTGTTATATATTCGGCATTTTTACCGAATGCCGCGATAGAGTGAACGGGGTGGAGTGAACGTAAAACGCCGGGTCTTCTTCTGAAAGCCTCGCTTAAATATCCTACAGCTGAGGGGGATGTTGGCGCATCAAAGGGCGCAAACCAACCCGTCAAAGTAGACATACACAAAGTACCTTCTTCACCGATCGCTTCAAGGAAAGCGTCAATAACGGTTTCCGCTC
The DNA here is from genome assembly GCA_015065045.1 of Oscillospiraceae bacterium. Classification (GTDB taxonomy): domain Bacteria; phylum Bacillota; class Clostridia; order Oscillospirales; family CAG-272; genus RGIG1995. Next base: position 3,609 of record SVRB01000046.1, read on the forward strand.
CTCCGTCAACGCCGCCTATTGAGGTCAATGCGCTGTGCAAAAGAAGTGTATCTCCTTTTTTTATGCCCATACATTCAAGGCTGAAAATAATATCTGACTTAGTTATCATAAATATTCTCCTTTAGTTGTTTTCTGTAATATAGGCTCTGCAGGGAGCGCAGCTTGTATCTGCAATATTGATGGGCAGAGCGGTGAGGGAAAGATTTTTTGTGCCTACTTTTTCCATATTTACAAGCGGGGAGAGAAGAATGATGTCTGCTCTGTAAAACATATCGAAGAACCCTTCTGGCTTCTCAAGGTTTTCCCATCTTGGTACGTCGGAGCCGAGAAGATACGGCTTTTTTGATATAAGCCATTCCATAGCCTCGTATGAGAGAAAGGGTGAACATTCAAGATATTTTTTGTCCGACCAATATTCTCCCCATCCGCAAGAAAAGATGAGAGCGTCGCCTTCTCTGATGTCTAAATCTTTTGATGCTTCTTCGAGCATTTCTACAGTGATTTTTTCTCTCTTTCCCGTTTCGAACATATTTCTGTCAAGCTTTATGTGCGAGCAACGAATGTTTACAAACTTTTCTATCGGGATATCAACAAGATAATAGCTGTTTTCAGGTCCGAAAAAGTGCGCGGGAGTTTCTATATACGTTCCCGTTTGTGAATGCATTCCCTCAAATATTTCGCAATATATTTTCGTATCTACCCATTCCGGTTGGGGTAGCGGTTTGGTTTGGTATTTGGGAAAAGGGTATTCATAGTTCCACATATCATTTCGTATCTGACCTGTGACGTCAATAATTTTCATATTAAATATACACCGCCTTTGATAAGTATTTTAACATTTTTCACAAAAAAGTGCAATACCTTATATAAATAATTGCAAATTTAAACTAAATGTGTTATAATATATTTTAAAGTTGCAATCGGGAGGGAAATATGAATTTTCTGAATATAGAATATTTTTTGGTTGCCGCCAAGGAATTGAATTTTTCAAAAGCTGCAGAAAAGCTGTATATTTCGCCACAGTCGTTAAGTACGCATATAGCCAAGCTTGAGAGTGAACTTGGAGCAGAGCTGTTTTACAGAGACCACCCGATGAGACTTACGTATGCGGGCGAGGTTCTTGCAAAAAGGGGTCAGGAGATTCTTGACGGAAAAAAACAAATGCTCGACGAGTTGCGCGACATATCCGATTCAAAAAAAGGAAAGTTGGCTATCGGTGTATCTCATACAAGAGGGCTTGTATTCTTGCCTCTTGTGTTGCCTAGTTTTCACGAAGAATATCCGGGAGTTGATATAAAGGTGCTTGAGGCGGCAACGTCGAAGCTTGATGCAGCGTTAGCAAACGGGGATATCGATATCATGATAAGCTTGATGCCGTTTTCGAATGAAAACGTAGAGAGCGTTGAGCTCTTGTCGGAAGAAATGTTTATGCTTGTTCCCGATAAGATACTTGAGAAATATTTTCCTGATAATAAAGATGAGATATTATATAGAATTCAGAATGAAAACGAGATCAGCTTATTGAAGGATTGTCCTTTTTTGATGCTTTATAGTGATAACCGCGTTAGAGTTATTGCCGATAAGGTGTTAAACGAAAACTCAATCAAGCCGAATATTTTGCTTGAAGTCGAAAATATTGAGACCTTGCTTGAGCTGTCGAAGAAGGGGATGGGTATAACTTTTTATCCTCATTCGCTTCAGACTTATTCTACTTCAAAGAAGTTTGAAGGACTTCATATAGTAAAAGTATCGTACGGTACCGAGCAGGCTATCGGGGTAGGGTATTTGAAGAACAGATTTTTGTCGCAGGCGGCAAAGGGTTTTATAAATATTCTGAAAGAAGCGATTCAGTAATAAAAAAACACTATCTTTAAAAACAGATAGTGTTTTTTATTTATATTTGTTTTCTTGCTCTTCCGTATTCGTCGTCGAGCTGAAAGTAAGGACAGTTGTTATATCCGCTCGTCAAAAATCTCAGCATTTCGTCCTCATCGAGGTTTTTTACGCATTGATAACATTCGTCGTACTCGTCATACATAAAGTAAATACATAATTCGCAAGAGCTTTGAATTTTTTTAGACATATATACTCCTTGAAAAATCAGTTATCGACTATTATGTCAGCAGTTTCAGCGTTTACGAGCTTAATGATGTCAGAGGGGGCAACCTCTACCTGATAGCCTCTTTTTCCTGCGCTGAAGACGATTTTTTCAAAATTATTAGCGCTTTCGTGAATGACAGTATGAAGCTTCTTTTTCATGCCTACGGGAGAGCATCCTCCGTGGACGTATCCCGTAAGGCCTAAAAGATCCTTTTGCTTTATCATTTCTATCGACTTGACCTTGACGACCTTTGCTGCTTTTTTTAAGTCGAGAGAACAGTCGACGGGAACAACAAAGACGTAGTTTGCCTTTGTGTTTGCAACCGTTACAAGTGTTTTAAACGTTATTTCAGAGGGCTTTCCGACCAATGCTGCTACGTTTTCGCCAACCGTTTCCTCGGGATTGTATTCGTATGCATTAAATTCAATTTTGTTCTGCGCGAGTATTCGCATTACGTTTGTCTTTTCCATATCGTTTCGCTTTCTTTGTTTGTATATTATACTACCTGACCGCCGTTGGTGCTGATATTTTGTCCGGTAATATTCTTTGCTTTATCTGAAGCAAGGAATAGGGCGAGTTCAGCCACGTCCTCAGGGGTGCCGAATCGGTTAAGAGGGATATCTTGTTTTATAAGCTCTAAGTCCTCGTCTGTAAAATCTTTCATCATATCTGTCATAATAACACCGGGGGAGATGCAGTTCACTCTTATTCCCGACAGTCCAAGCTCTTTTGCAAGAGCTTTTGTGAAGCCTATTACTCCCGCTTTAGCCGCAGAATAATGCACCTCGCAGGATGCTCCGTCGATCCCCCACATTGATGAAATATTGATTATACTTCCGTTCTTTTCACTGAGCATATATTTAACTGCGTTGTGTGTGCAGTTATATACTCCGCTGAGGTTGGTTTTTATCATATTATCCCATTCGGATGGAGTAATATCGGTAAAAAGCTTTATCTGACTGATGCCTGCATTGTTTACAAGAGTGTCGATCTTGCCGTATTTTTTTACGCAAAAATCAATCAAACCTTTAGCTTCTTCATAGTTACCGACGTCTGCTTTAAAAATCTCGCAAACACAGCCTTGTTTTGTGAGTGTGTCTTTTAAAAGAACAGCATCGTTTTCGCTTTTGTTATAGTTTATTACAACGTTGTATCCGTTATGGGCAAAGACTTCGGCAATAGCCTTGCCTATTCCTTTTGATGCGCCCGTAATAACAGCCGTTTTGTCGTTCATTATTTATACTCCTCTAATATGCTTTTGAGAAGCTCGGGATCGTCTGTCATAATGCAGTCGCATCCAAGCTCGATAAGCTCTCTCATTTCGTCGGGATCGTTTATGGTCCAATATTGAACAGCGATATTTCTTCTGTGAGCTCTGTCTATCAAGGTCTTTTTGTTTAGATTGACGGTTATGCCAAGGTCATAGCTCGTCGGTATCTGGAGACAAGCAAAATCGCTTGTGTCAAATATATTCACTCCGAGATACTGTGTGAGAACGAATTTTGCTGCAGTGCCGGTAGGTGCGCCGCGCATGAGAGAGGGGTATTTTGATTTAAGTTCTTTTTCTATCTCATTGTGGAAAGTACCGACTACGATGTTGTCTATGTATTCAGGATACTTATTTAAAGTGTCGTTTAATATTTTACAAGCTTTGTATCCAAGCTCGTCGCTGTTTTTAATCTCTACAATGAAGAGTAAGTCGGGATTTGTTTTGTAAAATTCATCAAAAAGCTTGTCTACTGTAGCAACTTGAAGACCCATAGTTTTGACGTTAGTTGCGTTTTCATAAGGGCGGTTGCCGTCTTTGTCGGTGAAATAATATCCAAAATTATATTGTTCAAGCTCGGATAAAGTCATATCCTTTATGTAGTGACGTTTTGTTTCGTCCTCGCATAGCTTTTTAACCTCATCAAGCGAGAGATCGCCGTTGATGTTGCAGGTTTCGTCGATATATTCATCGTGGTTGTATACGAGATAACCGTCTTTTGTGATATAGAGGTCACTTTCAATAACGTCTACGTTATACGTATTAACCGCTTCTCTAAATGCGAGCATTGTATTTTCGGGGTTGCATATAGCTCCGCCTCTGTGTGCCGCGATCATGGGAAGGCTGCCTTTATCGACTGCAAAAGGATTATTTTCGATATTTTTCTTCGGGGGTATAACGTTTATTATTGTCCAGAACAAGACTAAGCTTGCGAGAATGATGCCGAATATTTTTAGTTTTTTGTGTGATTTCATTTTTTATTTTCCTTTCGTGTATATAAAAATGATTCATTATCCGAACACTTCTGCGGCGGCGACAATTTTTAGAATATCGGTATTGATTTTGTCGCGCCCGTACGCATCAAGAAAACGGCTGCTGTATTTGTATGTTTTTAGGTTAAACCACAAGGTCCAGATGCCCCAAAATATATCAATATGTCTGTCTCCAATACCGCCGTTGCCGAGGTCAATAAATTTTGATATCTTCCAGTTGTCAAGCATAATGTTTGGTAAACAGTAGTCGCCGTGTATAAGCACGTCTGCTTTCAGTTCGTTCTTTCCATCGTTAAGTACGGCTATTGCTTCATCAGCCGAGCGGTAACCAAAACTGTCAGGGAAGGCTGATTTGTCGTACGTTCCGTTTTTGTAATTGGTTTCAGCAAGAGCAAGGTAATCTTGGATCCTGTTTTTTACGGGACAGTCGGAAAAATCAAGCTCGTGGAGCTTTCTTAATTCTGTTGCAATCGTATCACAAAGTTTTATTGGGTCGGAAAGATAGGTTTCGTGTGTACAATCTTCTCCGATTACCTTTGCTGTTAAAAGCCAGTCGTAAGTATCGCTTATATAATTCAAAACTTCCGTTCCTAATCCTTTTGAGTAAAAATAGGATGTCATTACAGCTTCTTTTTTTAGCGAATCCTTTTCTGATTTTTTTAAGAAATATCCGTTGTCTTTGTCAATATAATATACTCTTGCTTCGGGTGAACACGAGCTGTCGTAAATTTTTGCTCCGATTATAAGCCGTTCTAACTCAGACGGAATATCGTTTGGAATATTTGTCAGTAAAGTTTTTTTCATATTAACCTTTTTATATGATATATAGTGGTTTCTTATTTGTAATTGTTTTTAAGTGTCTATTGCATAAAAATAAAGTGTTTTTGATGTTATGTCGTAGATTGCCAATGTAAAATTCATAGAGTGACGATCGAAAATTTTGGAATCATCTTTTTTGTTGTTTTTAAAATCACTATGTCGGTCTATGAAAAAGTAATAACCATTTGATATTTCGGGAATTAACGGATTGTCGTTTTCGTCCTTTATAAACGATTCCCATGAGTCTCCATTCGGATCAGTTCCGCCATATACGACAACCGTCAGGTTTGGGGTTAAAGGAAAGGGCGACCAATCAGTGTTATTTTTTATCTCATTATAGAAACTATCGTCTGAAAAAGTGATTTTACTGTAAGTCTCCCCATCTCCGTGAAAACCACCGTGCGTGTCTGTATATGTTTCAATATTTCCACTTGCAATATCTATTCCAAGCTCATTGGAAATAATCTCTTGATTTGTGGCAGTCCCCGAACATGATACTAAGTTGCATAATAAGAATATAGCAATTAGAAAAATAAAAGCTTTTTTCATTTTCATTCCTTTCAATAGACAAACCGATGCTGCGCGAAAAGTTTTCTTTCATTGTAAACTCCAATTTAGAATGATTTGACGGCGCTGCCGTCATGAATTGATGCTCACGCGCTCGCATCATGATTTCTCGTCGGCATTCCGCCTCCTCCATGAATTGAATTGCGCATCCAACCTTACGCCCCGCAGGGCAATTCATGGCGAAGCCAATTCATGAGTGCAACGCACTCAATTCATGCGCTCGCGCAATTCATTGTCGAGTCGGTCGTGTGAGACACACGACGTTTTCTATATGTCCTGTTCTTGGGAACATATCAAAAGGAGTCACGTCACCGCAGGTGTAACCGAGCTCCGTAAACCATTTAACGTCTCTTGCGAGCGTGTCGGGGGAGCAGGATATATAAACGATTCTTTTGATGTTGCTTTCTGCAATTTTTTCCGCAAGTTCTTTTGTAATGCCTTTCCTTGGAGGGTCGAGGATTACAACGTCGGTGTTTTTTAATATATTATTACTTGTGTCGGTACTGTCAGCGCATATAAATTCTGCGTTTTCTATGCCGTTAATCTGCATATTGATCTTCGCGTTCTCAATAGCTTCGGGCACGATTTCAACTCCCGTAAGTTTGCAGTCCTTTATTTGCGAAGCAACACAAAGTCCGATCGTTCCCGTGCCGCAATACAGGTCGGTAATATTCTGACAGTTTTCCGTATTAACAAGCTCTGCTGCTTTGTTGTACAAAAGCTCAGCGCAATCGTGATTTACCTGATAGAATGATGCAGGGGAAATACGGAATTTCAGACCGCACAAAACGTCTTCAATGTATTCATTTCCGTATAAAGTAATATATTTGTCACCGAGAATAACGTTTGTGTTCTTGGGGTTTATATTGAGACATACGCCTTTTAAGCTTTCGATAGCCTTTAATTCTTCAATAAGCTTGTCCGAGTGGGGAAGCGTTTGTCCGTTAATAACAAGACAAACGTTAATTTCTCCCGTTATTTTGCCTTGGCGGATATAAATATGGCGGAGCAATCCCTTTTGTGTTTCTTCATTGTAGCCTTTGATTGAATATTTATCGATATGATTTTTTACTATGCGTATTATATCTGAAAAAACCTCGGGCTGTAATACGCAGTTGTAGTTTTCGCATACATTGTGCGTTCTTTCTGCGTAGAAGCCGATTTTATTTTCGGAATTAACCGGATATTGAGCTTTGTTTCTGTATCTTTCGGTAATGCCTGTTGAAACGACGTCGTTTACTTTTACGTCAACGTTGGCTTTTTTAAACTCCGCTTCTACAAATGATTTTTTTAGCTCAAGCTCGTGCTTGTATGAAATGTGCCTGAACGAACATCCGCCGCAGAATTTAAAAACAGGACAGTCTTGTTCGGTTCGGTAATCTGATTTTTCTATTATTTCTTCGATCTTGCCGATCAAATAGTTTTTATTGCATTTGATTATTTTAACTTTAAGTAAATCTCCCGTTACGCCGCCTTTAACAAAGCATACGATGCCGTTAAGTCTGCAAACGCCGTAACCGAGGTGATTTATAGTGTCGATTTTTGTTGTATATATCTGATTCTTTTCCGGCATAGTAAATCTCCGCTGTAAAAAGTATTTGTATCAAAAAAGTCTTCCAATATATAATTATATAATATTTTTTCGCGCTTGTAAATATATATGTAAAAAATAGGGAAAACTGTTGACAAAATACAAAGGACATGCTATAATCGAATTACCTCTGCGGAGAGGTCTTTTTTTTGTCGCGTATTTCTTCGTGTGAGGGAGATAAAATTTTAGGAATACGATGTATTCTGTTATCGGGAGGTGTCTCTGAATGGCTCAGGGAAATAGAGTTAGAATTACACTGGCATGCAGCGAA
>SVRB01000047.1 GCA_015065045.1 Oscillospiraceae bacterium
ACAAAAGATAAGGCTGATATTAACATTAAAAACCAAGGTCTTAGATGTGAGTTTAGAGGAGAAGGTCCTGTAGTAGTATCTCAGGTTCCCGCAGGCGGCACATCAGTGCTTTTGAATACAGGTATAGTTATATTCTATCTTGGTGACGCAACGCCTGAAGAATATACGCATATAACTGTCCCGGACGTTGTTGGTATGGTTGCAACGTTTGCAAACACGACTCTTACAAACAAGGGATTTAATATACGAATAGAAGGTGCTATGAACTTTGAAGAGGGCGTGGGCGCGAGAGTTGTAAGCCAGTATCCTGCAGCAGGAACGCTTTTGCCAAAGGGAAGCGTAGTTACCGTACAGTTCAGGCATACCGACGGTACAGACTAAAAAATAGTGAAGCCAAAATATACGGATGTTAAAATAATAGAATTTTTTGACATTCGAGGTGTTTTGGATTGAAGCTTTATAACTATCTAAAAGGAATTGAGGTTTTGGAAACTACCGTAACCCGTTTTGATATGGATATATCGGGGGTTACGTCCAGAACTGATGAAGTAGAAAATAATTATATATACGTTTGCTTAAAGGGCTTGACTGTCGACGGTCACAAATTTGCCGACAAGGCAAAGGAAAAGGGTGCAACGTTGCTTGTTGTCGAAAAAGCAGATGAATGTATAAGGCATACAGGTCTTCCTTATATAAAAGTCAAAAATACAAGAGCGATATTAGCGCTTATGTGTTCGGCTCATAACGGTCATCCTGAAGAGGAATTAAAAATTATTGCCGTTACGGGAACCAATGGTAAAACGTCAACCTGTAGAATATTATCGGAAATATACGTCAGAGCGGGTTTTTCGGTAGTTACTATGGGAACGCTTGACGGTGGGCTTACAACCCGAGATCCTGAGGACTTATTTAAAGCTTTAAGAAAAGCTTTTGATAATGGGGCAGATACGGTAATAATGGAGGCTTCATCACACGCTTTATATCTTGATAAGCTTTACGGAGTTATATTTGACGGGGCTATATTTACCAATCTGACAGAAGAGCATCTTGATTTCCATAAGAATATGGATGAATATGCTTTGGCAAAGGCGAAGCTGTTTTCGATGTCGAGGTTTGGTGTATATAATGCCGATGACGAGTATTGTGAAAAGGTCAGCTCCACTTCTTACGGGAGAAAATACTTTTACTCGCTATATAACAGAAATGCTGATTTTTATATTGAAAATTATAAGGAAAACAAGACAGACGGCTTTGAATACGAGCTTATTGCCGGTTCCGACATTATAAACGTAAAGTCAAAGCTATGCGGAATGTTTAACGTTTATAATACGATGAGCGCTTGCGCATTTGCATATTTAGACGGTATTGACAAGAGCATTATCGAAAAAGGCGTTTCTTCGGTTTTGAACGTAAAAGGCAGACTTGAAAAGCTTGAGCTTTATAGCGCTCCCTTTTCAGTCTATATTGACTATGCTCATACACCCGACGCATTGGAAAAGGTTCTTTTATGTATTCGGAGCTTTAAGCACACTGAGCAGAAAATAACCGTGTTATTTGGATGCGGCGGAGACAGGGATAGATTAAAAAGACGAACTATGGGGCAGATCGCATCAAGACTTGCCGATTTTGTTATAGTAACGTCCGATAACAGCCGGTCTGAGAATCCTTCCGATATAATTTCCGAAATAATGAAGGGAATCGACAAGGAAAGGCCGCATATAGTAATAGAAAACAGACGCGAAGCGATTGAATATGCGATTATGACAGCCGATGATAACGACATAATTTTATTGGCGGGTAAGGGCCACGAGGAATATGAGATCGATTCAAACGGCAAAAGATATTTCAGCGAAAAAGAAATAGCCGAAAAGGCAGTATATAAGAGGTTTAAGGGAAATGATAATCGAATTATCTGAAAAGTATGACAGCAAAAAAATAGCAGAGCTCGGATTTGGAAAAACAGATTCCAACGTTGATATAAAAAGTATTTCTATAGATTCAAGAGAGGTTTCCGAGGATACGTTATTTGTTGCCGTACGAGGAGAAAATACCGACGGACATAAGTATATAGAAAGCGCTGTGAAAAACGGTGCGAAATGTGTTATGTGCGAGAAACTTCCCGAAAACGTTTCTTGTGATCATATTATTGTTGAGGATACGATAAAGGCAATATCCGATATTGCATCTGCATGTCGTAATAATATAGCTCCCTTTACCGTTGGTGTTACGGGAAGTGTTGGAAAAACAACCACGAAAGAGTTTATTTCGTACGTTCTGGCTGAAAAGTATCCCACTCACAAAAGCGGTGGAAACTTTAATACGGTTTACGGACTCAGTCTCACACTCGCCGCGCTGAGCAGAATACATAAGGCGGTAGTTCTTGAGATGGGTATGAGCGCTTTGGGTGAGATATCTTGTCTGACTAATATTGCTCGTCCCGACGTTGCTGTAATTACAAATATAGGAACAGCACATCTTGAGGCTTTGGGCAGCAGAGAGAATATATGCCGCGCGAAGCTTGAGATAGTTGAGGGTATTAAAGAGGGCGGAAGCCTTGTTTATAACGGTGATGAGCCGTTGCTCTGGGGCAAAAGAAACGTATTGTCAAACTCGATCAGCTTTGGTATAATAAATGAAGAGGTTGATTTCTTTGGCAAAAATATAAGAACTGTCGGCGAAAGCACACTTTTTGATATGGAATATCAGGGAGAATGTGTCTTTGATATAGAAATTCCGACTGTTGGAAAGCATAACGTATATAACGCATTGGCGGCATTCATAACAGGCAGAATAGCAGGTCTTAGTGATGACGAGATCAGAAACGGACTCAAAAACTATAAGCCCTCAGGTATGCGCCAGAAGATATATGAAAAGAACGGATTTACAGTTATAGAGGATTGCTATAATGCAAGTCCCGAATCAATGAAGGCTTCGCTTTCTGTTCTTGCCGAGATTGGAAAAGAAAGAAGAACAGTTGCTGTTCTCGGTGAAATGAGAGAGCTTGGAGAAGGCGGCAAGGAGCTTCATAAGTCGGTTGGTAAGTATGCGGCATCGCTCAATATAGACAGACTTTATACTTATGGCGAGGATGCGCTTGAGATAGCAGTCGGAGCGCTTGAGGACGGATTTGATGAATCCTCGATTATTGCATACAACAAGATCGATGAGCCCGACGGATTGGCTGAAATATTAAAGAATGATATAAAAGAAGGCGACGTTGTGCTTTTTAAAGCGAGCAGAGCTGTCGCTCTTGAAAAGGTAATAGAACATTTGTTTAAGGCATAGGGGGAAGATATATGTATCTGTATTTCATAATAGCGCTTGTTGCATCGTTTGCACTTACCGTATTAGCTGAACGTATTTTAATTCCGATACTTAAAAGTGTAAAAATGGAACAGAAGATACTTGAGATCGGTCCCCGTTGGCATAAATCAAAAGAGGGAACACCGACAATGGGTGGACTTGGCTTCATAGTTGCCGCTGTTTTGGTGTTTTTGGGAGTCGGCGCTTTTGCTTTTGCAAAGCGCAGTGACGAAAGCGTATGGCGAGTATGTATAACCTTTGTATTTGCTTTGCTTTGCGGAGCTATAGGATTTATTGACGACTACGCAAAGTTTTTCAAAAAGCAAAACGAGGGCTTGACTGCCGGAAACAAATATCTTCTTCAGCTTATTGCTTCTTCGCTTTATCTCTATTTTATGAGATGGGTGGGTGGACTTAATACATCCCTTAAGATCCCGTTCTTTAACATTGAATGGGAGCTTGGCGTGTTTTATTATATTATAGCCCTTATTCTTATTACGGGTGTTGTGAACAGTGTTAATTTAACCGACGGTATCGATGGACTTGCGGCAAGCACTACGGCTATCGTGGGCGCATTCTTTTCTGTTACCTCATTTGTTTTTGCAAACGTTGAAGCAGGTGTGTTTTCTGCAATTATAATCGGTTGCTGTGTTGGTTTTTTGGTATACAATTTCTATCCTGCAAGAGTGTTTATGGGCGATACAGGTTCGCTTTTCCTTGGGGGAGCTGTTGTCGGTCTTGCTTTTCTTGTGAATTCTCCGCTTGTAGTGATTATTTGCGGTATAGTTTATATTGCTGAAACGTTCTCTGTAATACTTCAGGTTGCTTCATTCAAGCTTACAGGCAAGAGAATTTTCAAAATGAGTCCTATTCACCATCATTTTGAAAAAAGCGGATGGAGTGAGCTGAAGATCGTAGGTGTATTCAGCCTTGTAACAGTATTATTCTGTGTTATTGCATATTGGAGTATGATATAATATGAATCAAAACGTTCAGCCGAAAGGCGAACCCGGTAAGCCCTCAGCAAAAAACAGGTTGACAAGGCTTCCGCGTCCTATAAATAATAAGGACATTATAAAAGACAACGATATAGTTAGAATAAAGGGCGATATGGACAGAACTTTTTTGGTTCTTGTAATCGTGCTTATCTGTTTTGGATCGGTAATGGTCTTCAGCGCGAGTTATGCTTATGCTTTGGCGTCTGAGGGCGACAGCTACTTCTTCATAAAGAAGCAGATAGGTTGGGTTGCCATAGGCTTAGCGCTTATGCTCGGTATCGCGCATTTAGTAGACGTGAACTGGATCAAGAAGTTTACGAAGCTGTATTTCTGGGGTGTTGTTGCAGCGCTTGTCGCCGTATTGATAATGGGTACGGCAGAGGGTGAAGCTAAGCGTTGGTTGGCTATTCCCGGTATACCGTTTGCTGTTCAGCCATCTGAGTTTATGAAGCTCGGTATTGTTTTGATACTTGCAAAGTATTTTTCGGATAATGAAAAATACTTGTTCAGAAGAACTACAAAGTGGGAACCCGTTATAAGAAGACTCGGTCTTCCTTTTGCAGTTGTATTATTTGTGTGCTTACTGGTTGCTTTGGAAAAGCACTTTTCAGGTGTTATCATTCTGTTTTTGATTGGCGCCTGTGTAATATTCGTTGCCGGCGGGCAGTTAAAGTGGTTGTTTGGCGCGGCAGGAAGCTTTGGAGCTGTGGTGCTTGCTTTGATTATGTTCGTTCCTTACGCAAGAGGCCGTATCGATATATGGCTTCACCCCGAGAATTATTCCAGTCAGTCGGAAACATGGCAGACTATTCAGGGATTGAATGCGGTAGGCTCGGGAGGCTTTTTCGGAGTTGGACTCGGACAGAGCTTGCAAAAGCATATGTTCGTATCACAGCCGCAGAATGACTTTATTTTTGCTATAATATGCGAGGAGCTTGGTTTTATCGGAGCTGTGGCGACAATATGTCTCTTTATAGCTTTGGTATGGAGAGGAATTGTTATAGCTCAGAAAACGACAGATACTTTTTCTAAGTTAGTAGTTATAGGTATTGTTTCAAAGGTTGCAATACAGTCAATTCTCAATATGGCTGTTGTAACAAACACGATCCCCAATACGGGTATTTCACTGCCGTTCTTCAGCTACGGTGGTTCATCGCTTTCGATATTGCTTATTGAGATGGGAATTGTACTTGCTATATCGAGATATTCATATCAACAGAAATAAGTGTACGATAATTTGATTTGAGTCAAAGGAGGAGTCCTATCGTGAGAGTACTTATGACAGGCGGCGGAACGGGTGGCCACGTAAATCCCGCTATCGCTATTGCGAATACAATAAGAGAAAAAGAAAAGGACAGCGTTATTGCGTTCGTAGGAACAAAAAGAGGAATAGAAAATAAGCTTGTTCCAAAGTTCGGATACGAGGTTTATCACATAGAGATTCAGGGACTCAAGCGTAAGCTTACGCTTTCAAATTTAAAAACCGCATATTTAACAGTTACGTCTGTTTTTAAAGCGAAAAAGCTTATAAAAGAATTTAAGCCCGACGTTGTTATCGGTACGGGCGGATACGTTTGCTGGCCTATCGTAAAGGCAGCGGCAGATATGGGAATACCTACAGTTTTACACGAGTCGAATGCTTTGGCAGGGGTTGCCGTTCGTATGCTTGAAAAATACGTGGATATAGTGTACACTAATTTTGAAGCGACGATAAAGAAGCTTAAATATCCAAATAAGGCTGTCAGAGTGGGAAACCCTCTTATAAGCGGATTTGAGACTGACGTGTCGGCTGTTTCTGAAGTTAAGGGTAACTATAAGAAGCTTATATTGTCTTACGGCGGAAGCCTTGGCGCTATGAGAGTAAACCAAGAGATGATGGCGCTTATGCGTGATTTCTCTTGTAAGCATCCCGATATTCTCCATATACATGCATCGGGAGCTATCGAAAAAGACTCGACCTTGGCTTTGTTTAAGGAATATGGGCTTGAAAAATACGATAATTTACAGCTTGTTGAATATATTTATGATATGCCAAAGAAAATGGCTGCGGCAGACTTGGTTATTTCAAGAGCAGGTGCTATGACGCTTTCTGAGCTTGCGATGCTGAAAAAGCCTTGTGTTCTTATTCCGTCACCCAACGTAACGGATAACCACCAATACAAAAATGCAGTTGAGCTCGAAAAGAAGAACGCTGCCGTTGTATTTGAGGAAAAGGATCTTGCTGAGGGGGTACTCGTATCAGCTGTTCGTGATTTGATATTTGACGACAATAAATTAGCCGATATGCAAAAGAATATAAAAGGCTTTGCTGAAAATACAAACACTCTTATTTACGAGGGTGTGAAAAAGCTTGTAGAAGAAAAGGGCAGAAAATAAACCGAAAAGGATTACAATATGGATAAAGATTTATATAATAATCCGGAAATATCAAACGCCGAGCTTGTAAATCGAGATACTTTTGAGCGATTGCTTGCTAAAAAAAGGCGCAAAAAGATAATCCGACGTATAAATTATATATTGCTTTCCATCGTCTTGTGTTTTGTTTTTATAATCGTATGTATGGCTTTGTTTTTGAAGATCGAAAAGATCGAGGTAAAAGGAAACGACCGTTACGACAAGGATAAGATAATTGAGGCGAGTGGTATAAGGGTTGGGCAAAACTTGTATGCAATAGACAAGAAAAAAGCCCGTGAATTGATACAGACAGAGTATCCTTATATAAATAACGTGGTAATCAGACGTACGCTTCCGTCAACACTTACGTTTACGGTTACCGAAGAAGAGCCGACGTATTATACGGAAATATGCGGTGAGTATTTTATTCTGTCGTCGAGCTTAAGAGTTTTGGGAAAAACCAACGTTATGCCTAAAACCGATAACGATAAGAGATTGGTAAAGCTCAAGCTTGCAGACGTAAAAAGTGTTATTTTGGGAGAAACGGTGGAATTCGATAAGGAACTGTCGTTTGATTATATCAGCACTTTTATTGCAGAGATAACAGAGCATAAAATATCGGAGCATTTGACGGAGATAGATATATCGAAAAAATATAATATTTACGTCGAGTATCAGGGCAGATTCAGAATATATATGGGCGATAATACCGAAACTGAGATGAAGCTTACGTTTGCTATGCTTATGATAGATAAGTTTGAGCCCGAGCAATCAGGCGAGGTTGACGTGCACGATATTACGGTTGGATCGGTTATTTTGGATAAATAATTTGGTGTTTTTAGATTTAAAATGTAAATATATCGTAAATAATTTAAAAAGTTCTTGCTAAAAATGATAAAAAGTATTATCATTATTTATATATCGGCTGTGCAGAATATGAATATTTGCAGACGATTTATGTGAATTTTTGGTTAAATAAACAATATTATGTAAATAATACAGGATTTAAAATATATAGGAGGAAGTAAAGATGGCATTCGAGTTTGAAGAAACAAACAGCAGTGGAGTTAATATTAAAGTAATAGGTGTTGGCGGTGGCGGTACAAACGCTGTAAACCGTATGATCGAAGCCGGCGTAAGAGGCGTAGAATTTATTGCAGTTAATACAGACAAGCAGGTGCTTGAGACATCAGGCGCTACTCATAAAATCGTAATCGGAGAAAAGCTCACAAGAGGTAGAGGCGCAGGTGCTAACCCTGAGATCGGCCACCGTGCAGCAGAAGAAAGCGCTGAAGAAATTGCAAACGTACTTCGCGGAACAGATATGGTGTTCATCACAACAGGTATGGGCGGCGGAACAGGTACAGGTGCTGCTCCCGTAGTTGCAAAGATCGCGAAGGATATGGGTATACTTACAGTAGGTATCGTTACAAAGCCCTTCCTTTTCGAAGGTAAGAAGAGAATGGAACTTGCTGAAGATGGAATTAAGAAGCTCGGCGAATGCGTTGACTCTCTCGTTATTATTCCTAACGAACGTCTTAAGCAGGTTTCCGAGACAAGACTTACACTTCTCAACGCATTTATCATTGCCGATGACGTATTGAGACAGGGTGTTCAGAGTATTTCTGAGCTTATCAATATCACAGGTGTTATCAACCTTGACTTTGCTGACGTAACTGCTATTATGTCAAATGCAGGTAACGCTCATATGGGTGTTGGTCACGCAAACGGTAAGGATAAGGCTGAACAGGCTGCTAAGCTTGCTATCTCCAGTCCTCTTCTCGAAACTTCTATCAAGGGTGCAAGAGGTATTCTCGTTAATATCACAGCATCTCCTGATATCGCGCTCGAAGAAGTTGATATTGCATCCAGCATGATCAAGAACGAAGCACATCCCGACGCTCAGGTTATCTGGGGTGCTACATTCGATAAGAATCTTGAAGATGAAATTAAGGTTACTGTTATTGCTACAGGTTTTGAATCTCCCAAGAAGAGTTCAGCTCCCGATGCAGCTCCCAAGACAGTTGTTGTAGAAGACAGAGTTCCTCAGAGCGTTATCGAGGAAGAAGAAAACGTTACTGTTTTCAGAAACGAATATGCTGAAGGCTCAGGCGACAGCGAAAACGTTGGTGACGGTATTTCCGACAGCGACTTTGATGACATTCTTTCTCTTCTCAAAAAGAACTAATTAAATAATTGAATTTAAAGCATTGTTACATTTTTGGTGTAACAATGCTTTTTTTTGCATATTATGTACTATGATTATTTGTGAGGGAGGGCGTATATGAACGGAAGAAAAATGGGGCGGCTTTTAATAAATTTAAGATACGCAAACAATGCTGTTCCGGTAAAGAGTGCGAGGGTTGTTCTATATAATAGCTTGGGTGATGCTTTAGGGGAATATTTAACAGACGTTGACGGAAAGACGTCGGAGATAAACTTACCTATCGGAGATTATGCAGTAAATATTTTAGCCGATGGATTTGTTGAGACTGAATTTACAGATATTCCGATAGAGGAAGAAATACTGACCTTGCAAACGCTGCAGCTTTTCCCGCTGTATAATTATTCTTCTGAGGTGGTCTGATGAATAATGATTTTTTAGTTGCAGATATTCCTGCGTACATAACTGTACATCTTGGTAAGGCGGGAGAGGATGCGGAAAACGTTACGGTCTCATTTCCGGATTATATTAAGAGTGTCGCATCCCTTCAGCTGTCGCCGAATATTCCACAGGATGCTTTGTATGCCATAATATATTCGCAGATAACACTTGCGTTAAACAGGATAAACAGTCGATTTTACAGAGCGCAGAGATATAGTTTTGATATAACGAATGACAATACTTTTGACCAGAGATACGAGTATAATTATCCCGTCTTTGAAAATATAAGCAGAATAGTTGACAAAATTTTTACTCAGTATATAGCAAGAGGAGAGAGCATAGAACCTATTCTTGCAAGGGTTTGTTATTCGGGGGAGCGATGTGCCGGTC
Source organism: Oscillospiraceae bacterium (assembly GCA_015065045.1). Taxonomy (GTDB): domain Bacteria; phylum Bacillota; class Clostridia; order Oscillospirales; family CAG-272; genus RGIG1995. The sequence goes on from SVRB01000047.1 coordinate 9,691, forward strand.
TATCTGTTGACGGAAGCATTGAAATGGCGCAGAACGGAAGAAATTATCTTGAAATTCTAAGAAGCTATTATGGTCGTGATGTGTACATCGTTGAGGATGCGAGGTTATCGGGAATAGATAATGACCTGATGCTAACTTATCCTTTGTTTCAAGGTCAAACGGGAAGCTATGTAAACAGTTTACAGATTGCATTGAATCGTATATCTGCAAACTATCCGACTATTCCTTTTATAGATAACATAAGCGGAATATATGACGAGGAAACGTCGATAGCTGTAAGTGAGTTTCAAAGAATATTTGATATTGATATAAGCGGTGTTTTTGATAAGCAGACTTATTATAGGCTTCTTTATGTATACGACAGTGTGAAAATGCTGAACTATCTTGTGGAAGAAGGCGCGGCATTGGCTGATATTTCTACAGAGTTGCGCGGGGAGCTGAGTTACGGCAGTGTGGGCAATAGTGTAAAGTTGCTGCAATATTATTTGCTTTTTGTATCTGTTTTTGACAGTCGAGTACCTCCTTTGCAGGTGATAGGTGTTTTTGGTGAAAATACATATCAGTCGGTGGTGGCTTTTCAAAAAATCTTTGGATTTACCCCCGACGGAATAGTTACAGAAGACGTATGGAACGTACTTCTTCAAGTGTACGAAAATCTTTATTCAAGTCTGCCTGACAGCGCGTTTTCGGAAACTGCAGAAAGTTATTTTGGAAACATATTAGTCCTCGGTAGCGAAGGGGTAGAGGTAAGATATCTGCAGGAATACTTAAAGACGATTTCTGAAATATACGGTGTAATTCCGTACGTTACGGTAAATGGTGTTTATGATGAGCAGACGGAAAATGCAGTACGAGTATTTCAGCAGTTGTTTGGTATAAAAGACACCGGAGTTGTAACATCAACTACATGGAATGCTATTTCGCGTCTTTTTAATGCAATCAGGGCAGGAGAAACGAAAAAAACTGTATAAAAATCGGCTACACGGGCTCGTTTCGTGTAGCTGTTTTTTTGTTAAAAAAGTTATTGACTTTCTTTGACCTTTGTGTTATAATGCTTTTGGAATAAAAGTCAAAGATAGTCAAAGTCAATAAAAAGGAGATAAAAATGCTTATATCTGATGCTATTGCGAAAATAATAGAAGAAATGATAAACGAAGGTCAAGGAGAGACCGAAATAAAGAGAAACGACCTTGCAGGTCAACTTGGATGTGTGCCAAGTCAGATAAATTACGTAATTACCTCGCGCTTTACTCCTGAAAAAGGATATATAATCGAAAGCCGCAGAGGCGGTGGAGGATATATAAGAATTATAAGAAAACAGATGGGCAAGGACGAATATCTGAT
>SVRB01000048.1 GCA_015065045.1 Oscillospiraceae bacterium
GGAGCTTCCTTACGTATTGGAATGTGCTATCACACCCGTTCCCGATGAAGTTCGCGGACAGATTGTAAAGGCTACCATCGTTCTTGTAAAGGGAACTGAGGGTACTGATGAATTGAAGAAGCAGATTCAGGAATACGTTAAGACACATACAGCACCGTATAAGTACCCGAGAATCGTTGAGTTCGTTACTGAGCTTCCCAAGACGATCAGTGGTAAGATAAGACGTGTGGAAATTCGTAAAAACGACCAGGAAAAATTGCAGAAATAAATTATTGAAGCAGTTAACTTGATAATGTAACTATAGACAAAAAAGCCGACAGGGAAATGAACTGTCGGCTTTATATTTTGTGAATGTTCTACAAAATATATGTAAAACATTGTCGCTTTTTTTGATTGATTTTTTAGTTTTATAGTGATATACTGACTTTGTGTTTTGCTTTCATATATATTATTGTGTTTTGTTGGTGGTATTATCATTTAGCTGAGAGAATAGAAGAAGCAAAAAAAGGGAGATGATTTACAGATGAAGGAATTTTTCGGTTTTGGGGGATACACTCGAGAAGCGGAAGGTTTTTTATCATGGCAGCATTTACTTTTTGTTGGATCATTGCTTACAGCTATGGTCCTAATAGCGATTGTTTTGGGGAAACAAAATCGATTAAAATCCAACGAAGAAAAAAACAAGGTTCTTATTTGGGTGGCTATTCTGATTGACAGTATCGAAATATTCAAAATCGTTTTATTGTATATCCGTTCACAGAGCACGGAAAGTATATTGTACAACTTGCCGTTGTTTTTGTGCAGTATTCAGCTTATCGCCATTCCGATAGCAGCATTTTCAAAGGGCAGAATTAAGGAAGCTGCATTAGATTTTGTATGTATATTCGGTATACTCGGCGCGATATTCGGAACGATTGGTGCAGGGCAGAACTATTCTGTATATCCCGTTTTGTCGTTTGATAACGTTGTATCGGGAATTACGCACTCGCTTTCGGGATTTGCATCACTTTACATACTTTTTGCAAAAATGGCCAGTATGAAGAAAAAGAATATATTTATTACATTTTCTATTCTGATTGGGTTCTGTATTGCAGCATACGTTGCAAATGTTATTATTGATTATAACTATATGTTCTTGATGGCAGGAGACGGAACTCCTTATGATATAGTTTATAATCTTGTAAATGGGAATAAAATTTTGTATCCGGCGTTTGTTGTAGGGCTATTTCTGGTATACATTGTGGCGTTTTATTCTGTATTTTATTTATTTGCTAAGAAGAACAAAAAACTCGGGTAATCTTACCCGAGCTTTTTATATAAATGTAATTTTATAATAAATCGTTGACCGTGTATTTAAAATGTGATATAATTTTGTCATATAATTTAGTAAAAAGCAGTATTATACGGAGAAGATGATGAAAAAAACAATGAGTCCGCGTTTTATGCTGATTCTTTCTATGACAATATTCGGTACACTTGGCCCGTTTGTGCGCAATATTTCTGTTTCATCGGGAGAGCTTGCGTTATATCGCGCCGTTATGGCGGCAATTTTGATTGGTATGTTTTTGCTTATAACCAAGCAAAAAATACCCTTTTCAAACATAAAAAAAGAGGTTCCGTTGCTTCTTGTTTCCGGTATGGCGATGGGCATAAATTGGATGCTTTTGTTTGAGGCTTATAAATATACGACTGTATCAACAGCAACCTTAAGCTATTATTTTGCGCCCGTTATCGTAACGATCGTTTGTCCTGTTCTTTTTCGCGAAAAGTTGACTGCCAAGCAGATTTTGTGCTTTGTTATGTCTACTATTGGTCTTATAATGATCACGGGTATCGGAAGCGTTGGCGGAGACAAGGGTATAATCGGAATATTATTTGGTCTCGGCGCGGCAGTTTTTTATGCGACTGTTATTCTTTTAAACAAATTTATAAAGAACGTTGAGGGTATTCACAGAACGTTTTTGCAATTTATTGCCGCGATCGTAATATTGATCCCATACGTTTTGTTGACTGACGGAATTACACTTGGCAGTCTTAACACAAAAGGTTGGATAAACCTGTTTATAGTAGGCCTTATTCATACGGGTATTACGTATTGTATGTATTTTTCGTCTCTCAAGGAATTGCCCGGACAAAAGGCGGCTATTTTAAGCTATATAGACCCGTTGGTTGCCGTATTGATATCGGTAGTTGTATTACACGAAGCTATGACTGTGTGGCAGGTTATAGGCGGGGCTTTGATTCTCGGTTTTACATTATGGAATGAGGTTACACCTAAAGCAAAATAGATTGAAAATTTTGGAAATGTTTTATCGTTGAAGAAATTTGTCGATTATGATATAATATAAATATACTATGATGCGCATTTATGAAAGGAGTACGGTAATGGATAAAATGAAAAAGATCATAACTTTAATTTTGATTATTATAGTATTTCTTTCTGCGGTGTTGTTTGCGATGTTTTTCGTTGACAGATATAGGATGAGTAATTTTAATGAAAACACAACTGCAGATTCTCAGAACGATGGATTGCAGACTGACGAAACCACCGATAAACAAACTGAAGATGCACAAACAGATCCGCCGGAGCCGACATACGTTCCCGTTTCTGAAATAAGCTTTGCTGACACTCAGGTGCTTCTCGTTGTCGGACAGCCAAAGAGTGTATCGATAAACTTTTTGCCCGAAAATGCTACTAATAAAGGCTTTGAATTGTCGGTTTCCGATACTGCGATCGCAACAGTAGACGAAAACGGAAATTTAGTCGGCGTATCTGAGGGTAGCTGTACTGTTACCGTTAAGTCGGTTGATAACCCTGAATTGACAGCAACGGTAAATTTAAGCTCATACATAGGTGTTGCGCCTACGTATATAGACGGTATTCTTGTGGTAAACAAAACTTATGCGTTACCGAAAAGCTATGCGCCGGGATGGGATGCTGAGGCATCGTCATTTTTGCTTGCGATGTTTGCGGATGCAAAGCTTGAGGGCATAAATCTCTGGGTAAATTCAGGATATAGAAGTTATATTGACCAATATATTATATACAACGATTACGTTGCAAAGGACGGTCAGGCAGAGGCTGACACGTATTCGGCAAGGCCCGGGCATTCAGAGCATCAGAGCGGACTTGCGTTCGATTTGAACAATCTTACACAAGAATTCGGCAGCAGTCCCGAGGGAATCTGGCTTGCAAACAACTGTCATAAATACGGATTTATTATTAGATATCAAAAAGACAAAGAGCATATTACAGGTTACATATACGAGCCGTGGCACATCAGATATTTGGGTGTCGAAAAGGCTACTGAGGTATACGAAAGCGGTCTTTGCCTTGAAGAATTTCTCGGAATTACGTCTTCGTATTCGTAATATTGAAATTATATAAATAAAGAGGCTAACAAGTGTTAAAAGTAGGTTTATCTGTAGGTCAGCAGGCGTTTGACGAAGTACAGCTTAGTGAAATGCGTAAGTCGAATATTTCAGCAATCGAGCTTGGTTATGCTCAGTATACGAGCTATAATAACTGTGATTTTAAGAAAATGAAGGAATATACCGACAGATGCGGTATTGACGTTTGGTCATTGCACCTTCCGTTCTTTCCTTTTGAAGAAATTGATCCCGCGTCTCTTGATGCGGAAAAGAGAAAATTTACTTTTGACATCTTTTCTGAGCTCATAAAAAGAGGAACTGACGTTGGAATAGACAAGTTTGTTGCTCACGCAAGTACCGAGCCTAACATAGCTGAGGAAAGACCTGAAAAGCTTTTGGTTTGTGCTGATTTCTTTAACGAGTTGGCTGAGCTTGCATACAAATATGGCGGAACTATTGCTATTGAGGATTTGCCGAGAACTTGTATCGGTAACTGTTCTGATGAAATAAGCTATCTTTTAAACGCGAACGACAAGTTAAGAGTATGCTTTGACTCAAACCATTTGCTTGGCGAAAAGAACGTTGATTTTATAAAGAAAGTTGGCAATAAAATAATCACAGTGCATATATCGGACTATGATTTTTTAAACGAGCGTCATTGGATGCCGGGAGAGGGTGACGTTGACTGGCAGGAGACTTATAACGCTTTACTTGAAAGCGGATATAACGGTGTTTGGTTATATGAATTGCCTTTGAAGCCCAAAAAGACGATTACGCGCCGTGACTTGACTTATACGGATATTTACAATAATGCTTGTGAAATTATGAGCGGCAAGAAGCCCACGCCTATTGGACAGCGCGTTGAGGGTCTTGTTGCTTGGAATCAAAAATAAGTATATATAGGACAATGGAAATACAAGCGAGGAAAATTTGATGTTAAAACGTTTTATCAGCTATTATAAACCGCATAAGAAGATGCTTATTCTTGATATGCTTGCCGCATTGTTTATCTCGGTTATCGGCATGGTGTATCCTGTTGTTACCAACAATATGCTGAATAAGTATATTCCGAACAAGATGTATTCTACGATAGTAGTTGCGGGAATAATCGTGTTGATCTTGTACGTGATACGTATGCTTTTGCGTTATTTTGTTCAGTATTTCGGACACTTGATCGGTGTTCGTATGCAGTCACAGATGCGTCAGGATCTGTTTAGGCATTTGCAAAAGCTGCCTTATAAGTTTTATGACAATAACGAGACCGGACGCATTATGACAAGAATAACGAGCGATCTTTTTGAGGTTTGCGAGCTTGCTCACCACGGCCCTGAAAACTTGTTGATAAGTACGGTTATGATAGTATTGTCATTTACTTATCTTGTTACGATAGATTGGATATTGACGCTTATTATATTTGCCTGCGTGCCGATCTTGATAGTTGTTACCGCGCACTACAGAAAGGCAATGAAGAGGGCGTTCGATGACCGAAGAAAGAGTAACGCTACTATAAACGCATCTGTCGAAAGCAGTGTTACCGGTATCCGTGTAACGAAAGCTTATACCAACGCTGACAGAGAGGTTGAAAAGTTTAAAAAGGGTGACGAGGAGTTTGTAGATGCTTCGGCTCGCGCGTATAACGCTATGGCGAAGTTCCACGCTTCAACTACTTTTGTAACTGACGTGTTCAACGTATTTATATTGATTGCGGGCGGTTTGTTCTTGTATTCGGGCAGAATATCGTTCGGTGATTATTCTACGTTTATCGTTTCCGTAAACCTGTTTATCAGCCCTGTCACAACGCTTATCAGCTTTATGGAGCAGTTCCAGAACGGTGTCAGCGGATTTAAGCGTTTTGTTGAGATAATGGAAGAAAATCCTGAAGAAAATTCTCCCGATGCAGAAGAATTGACCGATGTTAAGGGAGTTATTGAATTTAAGAACGTTACGTATTCTTACGATACAACTAAAGAAGTGCTTCACAATATTGACCTTTATATAGAAAAAGGCAAGAAGGTTGCGCTTGTCGGCCCGTCCGGTGGAGGAAAAACAACAATATGCCATTTGTTGCCCAACTTCTATAAGCTGGAAGACGGAAACGGCAGTATATTTATAGACGGCAAGGATATAAGAAGTCTTACGCTTGATTCTGTACGCCGCAGTATCGGAATTGTTCAGCAGGACGTGTTCTTGTTTGTGGGAACTATAAAAGAAAATATTCTTTACGGACGTCCCGATGCGACGGATGAAGAAATACACGAGGCAGCTCGCAGAGCCAATATTCACGATTACATTATGACTCTTGAAAAGGGTTATGATACGGAGATCGGTGAGCGTGGTGTTAAGCTTTCGGGCGGACAGAAGCAGAGGCTCAGTATAGCCAGAGTTTTCTTGAAAGATCCTGCAATACTTATTCTTGACGAAGCTACGAGCGCTCTTGATAACACAACTGAAGTGCTTATACAGCAGTCGCTTGACGAGCTTTGTAAGGGACGCACTACTTTGGTCGTTGCGCACAGACTTTCAACAATACGAACAGCCGATGAGATTGCTGTTGTAATGAACGGATGTATTACCGAAAGAGGTACACACGACGAGCTTATGAATGCTGACGGCATGTATAAAAAGCTGTATTCGCTACAGTTTAGAGAGAATGATTTCTTTGAATAAAATACACAATAAAAATCCACTCGCATAGCGGGTGGTATTTTATTTTCGGGCATAGCCCTAATACTATTGGCGGAGCACAAATTAGTTTTTATTGGCTTTCCAACAATGCAATTGTTATTAGCAACCCGCAAACCGAGGGGGTGCTAAGGGGGAACGCGGCGTTCACCCTTAGTCGTTTGTTAAGAGGGGTTAAGGGGAGAGAAGAATCGAAACTTCTCTCCCCTTATGCTTTCTTTGCTCTACTTTCTTGGCAGCAAGAAAGTAGTAAAAAAGATGTTTTTTTGAAGATGTTTGTATAATAAATCTTGTTATTGTAAGCCGTTTATTCTTCTCTCCCTCCGTCATTTTCTAACGAAAATGCCACCGCCCTCGTCAGATGGAGGTTTTTATATTGCAAATATTATTTTTGAATATTGTTTGTGTATTACGGACAGTCGAGGATGCCTGTCCCTACTCATTCCAATGTTATTCCTGTTTTTTTTAATTATCCTCAACGGTGTAACCGTTTTTTAATCACTTAGACTTAGCGTGGTTTTCTGTATATAATAAAATAACGTGTACATAGACGGAAGCCTACGTACACGTTTGTTTTATAAATATTATTCAACAGTAACGCTCTTTGCGAGGTTTTTGGGTTTGTCGATGTCACAGCCCTTTTTCTTTGCTGTATAGTAGCCGAGAAGCTGGAGGGGAACGATCTGCAATGATACGTTGAACTGGGGAAGTGTATCGGGAACGATGAACTTATCCTCGAATTCAGCAACCATTTCAGCGTTGCTTTCTGTTGTAACAACAAGCATATGCGCGCCTCTTGCCATAACCTCACAGATGTTGCTGTAGGTCTTGCCGAATATTTCAGCATCGCCCGCCAATGCAACTACGGGAACTCCGGGGTCAACGAGTGACAATGTACCGTGCTTAAGCTCGCCTGCCGCATAAGCTTCAGCGTGAATATAGCTGATTTCCTTCATCTTGAGTGAAGCCTCGAGGGAAGCTGCATAGTCAAGTCTTCTACCGATATAGTATATATCTGTAGCTTCAGCAAATTTGTTTGCATATATTTCAGCCTTTTCAATATTGTTGTCAATTGTCTGCTGAATCTTCTGGGGAAGTGATGCAAGCTCGTGAACCATCTTCTTTTCAACGTCTTCAGACAACATATTTTTGCCCTTTGCAAGTCTGAGAGTCAAAGCATAAAGAACTGCGAGCTGTGCGCTGTAAGCCTTTGTTGTTGCAACTGCAACCTCTCTGCCTGCTCTTGTAAAGATAACGTTGTCGCTTTCGTTTGCGATAGCGCTTCCGCTTACGTTTACGATAGACAAGATCTTAGCGCCCTTCTGCTTTGCAAGTCTGAGAGCAGCAAGTGTATCTGCAGTTTCACCGCTCTGGCTGATAAATACTGCCAAAGTATGTTCGTCGATAAGCGGATCAACGTAACGGAATTCCGATGCGATCTCTGCAGAAGCGCGAACCTTACACATAGATTCGATAAGCTGCTTTCCAACTACACCTGCATGGTATGCTGAACCGCAAGCTACGATAACAACCTCGCGAAGTGTGTTCTGGATATAGTCATCAGAAAGATCAACGTTTCCGAGATCGATCTTGTTGTCCTTAATAAGAGGCATAATTGTCTTTTTGATTGCTGTAGGCTGCTGGAGCATTTCGAGCATCATATAGTGCTCATAGCCCTGCTTATCTGTTGTCAATTCATCAACGTCGATCTTTATAGCCGCCTTTTCCATGGGTTGTCCGTTGGGATCGTAGAATTTGATCTCTGTTTCGTTAAGAACGCAAATTTCGCCGTTTTTAACGGGGTAGTATTCCTTTGAGTATGCGGAAATAGCGCCTGCGTCAGAGCAGATAAATCCACCGTCCTGTGTCTGAGCAACTACCATAGGACTTGCCATAGCAGTGCTGAAAATTGTGTTGGGGTAATCTGTGCAGAGGATACCCAAAGCGTATGAACCCTTAAGGAGTGAAATAACCTTGCTTATTGTTTCAACAACGTTGCCGTTATAGTATTTTGTAAGAAGGTGAACTATTTTTTCTGTATCTGTTTCAGAATTAAAGCCAACTCCTGCAAGCTCTGTTTCTGCCAATTCGTTTGAGTTTTCAATAATACCGTTATGTACGAGTGCAAACTTTTTGTCGTGGCTGAAATGGGGATGCGCATTAGTTTCTGTGGGGCCGCCGTGTGTAGCCCATCTTGTATGTCCAATTCCTACGAAGCCGGATGTTTTTTCATTTTCTGTTTTTTCTCTGAGTCCTGTAAGTCTACCAACAGTCTTACAAGATGTGATACCCTTATCGGTATGAACTGCAATACCTGCAGAGTCATAGCCTCTGTATTCGAGGCACTCAAGTCCGTTAAGCAAATAGGGTACTACGTTATCGCTTCCAACTCTACCTATAATTCCACACATTTTTTATAAACCTCACTTATCTTTTTTTACAAAACCTAATTTATCTATAAGTTCTTCAACTTTGGCAGTGTAGCTGTCGCACACCTTCTGGCTTCCGCTTTCTACCATAACTCGAATAACGGGCTCCGTTCCGCTTTCGCGAAGCAAAATTCTGCCGTTCTTACCGAGCTCCTCGGTAATTTCAGCAACCATCTTCTTAACTTCCTCGTTAGCAGCAACAGCCGCCTTATCTGTAACGTAAACGTTTCTGATAGACTGAGGATACATAGTAACGGGAGCCGCAAGCTCGCCGAGCGTTGCCTTCTTGTCAACCATTTCTTCCAAGAGCATAATAGCTGTCAAAATTCCGTCTCCGGTAGTCGCATACTTACGAATTATCGTATGTCCCGACTGTTCACCGCCGAGATAGTAGTTGTTTTCCATCATAGCGTCGTGAACGTATCTGTCACCAACGGTGGTCTGTACGTATCCGATACCTGCATCATCGAGAGCCTTATAAAGACCCATATTTGACATTATTGTCGTAACGACCTTATTTCCGGGCAAAAGTCCCTTATCTCTGAGACGTCTTGCAATCACGAACAAAACGTGGTCGCCGTTTATCGTATTGCCGTTTTCGTCAACAGCGATACATCTGTCAGCGTCGCCGTCAAAAGCAAAACCAACGTCAAGCTGATTATCTCTTACGTATTTACGGAGTATACCGATATGTGTCGAACCTGCCTGTTCGTTAATATTCAAACCGTCGGGTTCTGCGTTAATAACGTGTACCTGAGCACCAAGCGCGCTGAATACTGATCTTGCGATCATCCATGATGAACCGTTTGCGCAGTCGAGCGCGACCTTAAGATTTCTGTATGAGTTTGCTGCAACCGAGATCAAGAATCCAACGTAACGGTTTCTTCCCGCAACGTAGTCGATTACGCAACCAACCTTTTCTCTTGAAGCCAAGGGGAGATCGTCGCCCTCAACTCCGAGTTTTTTCAAATCGCCGTCGATATAATCTTCTATCAAAGCGAGTGTCTTATCGTCCATTTTTTCGCCTGCGCGGTTGATGAGCTTAATACCGTTGTCAAAATACGGGTTATGAGATGCTGAGATCATAACGCCGCAGTCAAAATAATCCTGTCTTACAACGTAAGATACACTGGGAGTCGTCGTTACGTGAAGCATATAAGCGTCAGCGCCCGATGATGTAATACCTGCGACGATCGCGTATTCAAGCATATAGCTCGAACGTCTTGTATCTTTACCGATTACGATTCTTGCTTTGTGGCTCTTTTCGTAGCCTTCTGAGAATACCTTTGAGTAGTACCAGCCGAGGAATCTACCGATCTTGAAAGCGTGGATAGCTGTAAGCTTGGTGTTAGCCTCGCCTCTGAAACCGTCTGTGCCAAAGTATCTTCCGTTGAATACGATTGATTCCTTGGGTTTAAAAAGGTTTTCCGTAAGCGTGGGAGCGAGCGGGATCTCGTCTCTCAAAAGGTCGTCTGTTGTAACATTAAAAATAGAGGAAAGCTGTAATATCTTGCTAACCTCTGGAACTGACTGATCTGATTCCCATTTTGAAACAGATTGACGAGAAACCTCAAGCTTTTCGGCAAGCTGTTCTTGTGATATTTGCATCGCCGTACGCAATACGGCAATCTTCTGTCCTATCGTCATTTTTCTTCCTCCAAATAAAGCATAATAAATATGCCGAATCTAATAATAAGGAATTAATAATTCTTCATAACTTATGCTTACGCATAATTCTAATACTATCATTATATTCTACATATACTGCATTCGTCAAGCAACCGTACTTGATATCTTTTTGTCAACCTTTGGTTGCTGTGGTCGGTTAATATCGTTTTTTTGGATAGAAAAAGCTGTTTATTCGTGCTAATCCTACCATTTGTTTGCGTAAGTAAATCAACAGTTGCGAAAAATGACAAAAAACAAAAGCCTAAGAAGATTTAATTTCTTAGGCTTTTATACGTCTTTATTATACTTATTCGTTGATATCGGATTCTTTCTTGTAGAATATTCTACCGATCAACATAACTACAACAAATACTATCAAATAGAACAATACGGGGAATGAGAATTTACCTTCAGCTTTTGCTGAAACAAACCTGGAAATACCGTGAGCGTAGAATGCTGCAAAAATCATAAACGATGATGCGATAATTCCGAAGATAGGCATTATTGTATTTTTCCAGATATTTTCTTTTCCGTGTTTTTTGATAAACATAATAAACATAGGAACATAGAAAGCGTAGATGGTAATAATGGGAAGCTCGGATGAATCAAAGCTGAACAAACCGAACAAGGGCTTTTCCATGAGGTTTGCGCCGTAGAAGTAGAACAACA
>SVRB01000049.1 GCA_015065045.1 Oscillospiraceae bacterium
GAGTTATGGGGCATGTTCGTTGATTCGCTGATCTCGCCGAACATCTTGGGGTTAGGTCCCTGATTACGAGCGGAGAGGGCGTATATACCTCTTGTTGATGCGAGCATAAGTCCGTTCAATGTACCGAAGCACGAGATTACTATAAGAACGCTGAGTAATGTTCCGCCAACCTTACCGAAAAGCGCATTGAATGCGGCGGGAGCGCCCTGTTCCTGAAGAACGTTTATAGGTGTAGCGCCTGCAAGGCCTATGTAATAAATAACGTATACAGCTACGATTACAATGCTTCCGAGCGTAAGCGCTATGGGAAGATTTCTTTTTGCGTTTTTAAGCTCTGCGTTTATCGAAGTAGCGATTATCCAACCTTCATAAGCAAATGCAGTAGCAACGATTGCAGAGAAGAGAGCTGATGTGTTACCACCCTCAGCGGTAACGCTCAAGGTTTTGAAAGCTTCGATAGTGGTTCCGTTTGAAAGACCTACGGCTGTTCCGACAACACCCATAACGAGAAGGGGAATGAGCTTTATAAATGTCGTACTAACCTGGAATTTACCTGCAAGCTTAGGAGAAAGTGCATTGAGAGCATATGAAGTGCACAAATAAAAACCTGCCAAAGCGAGACAAAGACCGCCTGTGATGTCTCCGCCGAAAAGGTTTACCGTATATCTTGCCGATACCCAGGCAAGCGTACTTGTCATACCGGGGATGTAGAAAATTGCATTAAACCATGCGACGTAGTATGCGTATTTCTTGCCGACTGTAGCTTCCGCGTAGTCAACGAGTCCGTTTACTTTTTCATAGTGTGTTCCGAACGTTGAAAGGTTGAGAGCGGCTATGATCATTGCAAGACCGCCTATCAGCCAAGCGATAATTCCGAGAGGCATATTACCTTCGGTATAATTAAGGACGTCCTGAGCCTTAAAGAATACTCCGGAGCCGATTACGATACCGACAACCATACATATAGCTGTAACGAGACCGTATTTCTTTTCAAGTTTGTTATTCAAAAAAATGTCCTCCAAAAATGTATTATTAAGAAAATTATAACATCACTTTTTAAAAAATACAACACATTTTTAGGTTTTGCTTCTTTTTTTTCAAAATTAGTTTTTTTAATCATTAAATTTGTTGCGATATTTGTGGGTTTATGTTATAATAACTATATATGTAATAAAGAAATGTGGTAGAGGTGTAATTTGAAATGAAGTGGACACAAATCAAGGTTAGCGGAAATATAAAGGATATGGATGAAATATGCGCTGTTATGACTATGGTCGATCAGGGCTTAATGATAGAGGATTACAGCGACGTTAGCGAGGGGCTTAACGCTATGTACGGAGAATTGCTTGACGAGAGCATTGTAAATGCAGACAAGACCCGTGTCGGCGTAAGCATATTTATAAGTGAAGAAAAAAATTATGCTGAGGCTGTTACGTTTTTAAGAGACAGATTCTCTTTGCTCGGTCTTGACGTTGAGACTGAGGTTATAGGCGTTGACGAGGATGACTGGGCTGACGCTTGGAAGCAGTATTATAAACCCGTTAAGTGCGGTAAGAAGATAGTTATCGTGCCTTTGTGGGAAAAGTATGATGCTGAGAATGACGAAGTTATAATAAAGATGGATCCCGGAATGGCTTTCGGTACGGGTACACATGAAACGACAAGACTTTGTCTCAGTATGATGGAAAAGCATATGCAAAAGGATATGACCGTTCTCGATATGGGTACGGGAAGCGGTATACTTGCTATTTATGCGGCAAAGCTTGGCGCGACAAAGATCGATGCTTATGATATTGATCCTGTGGCTGTCAGAGTTGCAAAAGAGAATTTTAAAGAAAACGGCGTTGAAGACAAGATACACTGCGATGTTTCCGACCTTATGCAGAATGCCGATAAAACAAGAGAAAAATATGATTTTGTGTGCGCTAATATAGTAGCTGATATCGTTATAAGATTGTCGGAATGTATGGGCGATTACGTAAAAAAAGACGGACTTTGCGCTGTTTCCGGCATAATTGAACCACAGGCGGAAAGAGTGAAAAAAGCGGTAAGCGAAAAAGGTTTTGTGCTTATTGACGAAGAAAAAGAGAACGATTGGTGCGCTTTTGTGTTTAAAAGAGTGTAAATTTATGCAATTTCACTGTATTTGGATGTAAAATGCACAAAAAAATATATAAATTTTTGTAAACATTTTGAAAAAATGTTTGACAAAATGACTATATTGCTGTATAATATCTTGCAATTGCTTACCGATGGGGAAGTAAATCGGGCGAACGGAGGAAGGTTATGTCATATCCAAGGTTTTTCGTCGATTTAGACAGTATAGAGGGCAACAAGATCGTTCTTGACGGCGAGTCAGCTAAGCATATTTCGAGGTCGCTTCGTATGACCGCGGGTGAAAGAATCGTTGTATGCGATAAGCAAAAGAATGAGTATGAATGTGTTCTTGAAACTTTTTCGCAGGATACAGTGACGGCGGTTATAGAGGACGTAAGACGGAGCGTGTCGGAGCCTTTGTATAACGCGGTCGTATATCAGGCGTGTCCCAAGTCGGATAAGATGGACAGTATTGTGCAGAAGGCGGTTGAGCTTGGAGCATACGGTATAGTTGCTTTTATGAGCGATAGATGCGTTGCAAGATACGATTCGCATGGATTTGAGAAAAAATGCGAAAGGTGGCAGAAGATTGCCAAGGAGGCGGCAAAACAAAGCGGAAGGGGATACGTTCCTTTTGTGAGATGGCTGCCCGATTTAAAAAGCGCTGTGGACGAAATGACGCAAAAGGGCAAGGCTTTTATGTGTTATGAGGACGAGGACGCTTTGAATTTAAAAGAATATATAAGAAGTACGACAGACGAACAGGATATTTCTTTTATGATCGGTTCAGAGGGAGGTTTCTCTCCGAAGGAAGCGGAGTATTGCCGAGAAAACGGTATTGCTACGGTAGGACTCGGAAAGAGAATACTTAGGACGGAAACCGCATCGGGATACGTGTTATCTTGTTTAGCGTACGAAAAAGAACTTTAAGGTTTTACAGTTTGTTTTAAGAATATCGGAAGTATCGGAAGGAGCATATTTAAAAATGTCGAACAGATTGTTTCAGGGAATAATTCATCAGATGAAGGATGCCGTTGACAGAGTTATCGGCGTAATTGACGAAAACGGTTTTATTATTTCCTGCAGTGAGCTTGGCAGAATTGGCGAAGCTAAGATAAACGTAAAGGATGAACTTGCATATACAGCTGAGACTGTAACAAAGGATGGCTATACATACCGTCCGTTCGGAAACGGGACAAAAGCTGAATATATCGTATTTGTTGAGGGCGAAGACAAGAGAGCGGAAAGCACTTCTATGATTCTCGCTATCGCTTTGTCAAATATTAAGAGCTTATATGATGAGAAGTATGACAAGGGTTCATTCCTTAAAAATATTATTCTTGACAATATCCTTCCGAGTGATATATACATAAAATCAAAAGAGCTTCATTTTGTAAACGACGTACAGCGCATCGTGTTCCTCATTAAGTTCCATAGCAAGAGTGAGGTTATGCCTTTTGATATTATCCAGAATATGTTTCCTGACAAGAACAAGGATTACGTTATAAGCGTTGGAGAACACGACGTTGTTCTTATCAGCGAGGTTAAGGGCAATTCTGATATGCGCGATATGGAAAAGATCGCAAGACAGATAGTTGATACACTTAGCACAGAATTCTTTGTAAAGGTTTCTGTTGGTATCGGTACTTTTGTTTCCAACATAAAGGATCTTGCAGCATCATACAAGGAAGCTCAGATCGCAATAGAGGTTGGAAAGGTTTTCGATACTGAAAAGAATATCGTAAGCTATGAGAATCTCGGAATAGGAAGACTTATATATCAGCTTCCTACAACACTTTGCGAAATGTTTTTGCAGGAAGTTTTCAAGAAGGGCTCGCTCGATACACTCGATCACGAGACTCTTATGACTATTCAGTCCTTCTTTGAGAATAATCTTAACGTGTCCGAAACAGCAAGAAAGCTTTTCGTTCACAGAAATACATTGGTTTACAGACTTGAGAAGATCCGTAAGCTGACAGGTCTTGACTTGCGTGAATTTGAACACGCGATCACGTTTAAGGTTGCTTTGATGGTTCAGAAGTATCTTACCTCAAAGCCTACTAAATTCTGACTTTTATAGTATATCATATGCTTGTATTGTTTCGATAGGAATTATGAAATTATACAAGCTTTTGGTGTGTTTAAAGGGGTTTTAAAATAACAGGGAGGGGATCTATATAAGCCTTGCAACAAAATAAAATCTAATTTTTAAATACGTAAAATAATGATTGAATTTAGCAAGATAGGATTAGGAGAAAGACTTAGTTATGATAGAATTTGAGAACGTAAAAAAAGTATACCCGAACGGTACTATGGCGCTTGACGGGGTTGATTTAAAGATAAATGACGGGGAATTTGTTTTTATAGTTGGTTCATCGGGAGCAGGTAAATCTACCTTGATGAAGCTTCTTCTCCGTGAAGAAAAGGTAACATCGGGTACGATTAAGGTTGATGAATTCGACCTTGCAAATATGTCCGACCATAAAATTCCTTATTTCAGACGTCAGCTTGGCGTTGTGTTTCAGGACTTCAGACTTTTCCAGCATAAGACTGTTTTTGAAAACGTGTCTTTTGCTATGCGTGCGATCGGAGAACCCAATCACGTTATAAGAAGACGTGTTCCCGCAATTTTGAATATAGTAGGGCTTCATGATAAGATGAAATGTTATCCGAGAGAGCTTTCGGGCGGAGAGCAGCAGAGAGTTGCTTTGGCAAGAGCTTTGGCGAATAACCCCGGAATTATTATTGCGGACGAGCCTACGGGTAACCTTGACCCTGAGCTCAGTTTTGATATGATGAATTTGCTTCGTCGTATTTGCAGAAGTAAGAATAAAACGGTAGTTGTTATTACCCACGAAAAGAATCTTGTTGACCATTTCCAAGAAAGAGTTATAAGACTCGAGGACGGAAAAATGACAGAGGATAGAGTAGGGGGAATGTTTGAATGAGAAGATACAGTATAATGTATTTTATCAGCCAGAGCGTAAAGGGTCTTTGGAGAAACGGCGTTATGACGTTGGCATCTATCGTGGTTCTTATGTCTTGCTTGGTCGTTATGGGATCTTTTGCTCTTGTTGTAATGAACTTGAATGAGAATCTCAATACTCTCGGTGATATGAATGAGATGGTTGCTTTCGTTGAGCTTGAAAAAACAGAAGAAGAAATTTCAGCCATTCGAGAGAAAATAGCAACATACGACAACATAAAAAAGATAGAATATGTTTCTAAGGAACAGGCACTTGAAGAAGAAAAGAAAAAGTACGAAGAGGAATACCCCGAATTCTTTGAAGGTATTTCGGGAGATATTTATCCTGCTTCCTTTGTTATTACATACAAAAACAACGATAAGGTTGAGACCTTGAAATACGACCTTGAGCATACAGAGGGTGTATATAAGGTAAACAGCCGCGCTGACATAGCTGACACGATAGAAACTATGAAGAAGGGTATAATTTACCTCTTTGCGTGGTTTTTGGCAGTGTTGTTTGTAGTAAGCGTGTTCGTAATCGTAAACACGATAAAGCTTGCGGTATTTGCAAGAAGACAAGAGATCAGTATAATGAGGTACATCGGGGCTACGAACTGGTTTATTATGATACCGTTTGTGCTTGAGGGTGTATGGATCGGACTTTTGTCGTCAGGCATATCATTTGGAATCGTTACTTATGTATACAGCTTCGTTCAGAAGACGGTTATAAGTGACTATGGTATGTTTACTATAATTCCGTTTGCTAATTTCCAGGGTTGGTTGTTGCTTTCGTTTGTAGTAATCGGTGTTATTACAGGTATAATGGGAAGCTCAATCTCACTCAGAAAACATCTCAAGGCGTAAACTGCCAAGGAGTTTCTTATGAAAAAAAGAAATATATTTATAAAATCTATAGCATTTGTTTTAGTGTCAATATGCGCTTTGTTTGTTATGTCTTCACCTATTGATTATACTAACAAGGTAATTGCAGCTTCGAGCGACTCGAAGGTTCAGGGATATGAGGACAGAATTGCACAGCTGAAAAAAGACCAGGCGGCATACGAGAAGGCTTTGAAGGAAGCAAAGCAGAATGCTGCTAACTATATGGAACAAAAACGTCTTCTCGACGAACAGATGGTTAATTTGACCGAACAGATGAACGTGGTAAATGACCTCGTTATTGAGTATAATAACTCTATTGCCGCTAAGGAAGAAGAAATTGCTGCTAAGGAAAAAGAAATCGAAGAGATGTTTTCTCAGTTTGAGGAAAGAATGCGTACCTCTTATGAAGAGGGAACGATGGGTTACCTTGCAATGCTTCTTTCTTCTGACAGTATATCCGATTTTTTGACCAGTATTGAAAGAATGACAAATATGCTTGATTATGACAAGCGTATGATGAAGAAGATCAATGATGAAAAGGCAGCTATTATAGGCGAAAAGCAGAGTCTTGAGGCTCTCCGCTCCGTTACACAGGCTGCTCTTGATGAGTTAAAGAAGACAGAAGCTGATTTAAAGACAAAGACAGATGAAGTAGTCAACTTCTTTAATAAGGAATCAAATACTCAGAAAGAATATGAGAAGAAGCTTGCGGATGCAAAGAAAGCAGAAGAAAAGGCAAATGCAGAGCTTGACGCATATTTGAAGGAGCTTGCAAATAAGAATAACGGTGTGTACGAGGGTGGCGCTTTGGCTTGGCCTTTGCCCCAGAATCAGAACAAGATAACTTCAAAATTCGGTCCGCGTACATATTACATAGGCGGCAGATGGGTATCCGATAACCATAGAGGTATTGATATAGGTGTTCCTTCGGGAACACGTGTTACGGCAGCTGCAGCAGGTACTGTTGAGATTGCAGGTTGGAATAACAGCTACGGTTATTACGTTGTTATAAGCCACGGTTCAGGTTATACAACACTCTATGCTCACAACAACAGTCTTGTTGTAAAGAAGGGACAGAAGGTAACTAAGGGACAGTTGATTTCTTATTCCGGCAGTACCGGAAACTCTTCAGGTCCTCACTTGCATTTTGAAATCAGCATAAACGGTGTGTTACAGGATCCGTTGAAAAATGGAATACTTTCACATCCTAACCTTGTGTTTTATTGATAATCAATAGATCAACGGAGAAATAATGGCAAAAAAGAAAATCAGTATTCCTTTCTTTTTGTTAGTTTGTGTTTTGTTGGTGATTATTACGTTTCAGATTACGTTTTTGTCTGTTACACAAATGTACAGAAACGAAATTGCCAAGATGAATTCAGCAAACAAAAAGGAAACTTGGGAATCAAAGCTCGAATATGTAAATGAGCTGACGCAAAAGTATTTTTTGAAGGAAATATCATTGGAAAGTCTTGAGGATATACTTCCGGCGGCATATATTGCGGCTTTGGGTGATAAGTATACTTACTATATGACCAAGGAAGAATACGAGGCTTTTACTTCAAATAATAATGCCGAGATGCAGGGCATCGGTGTAAGCATAGTTTATAACAGCGAATATGGCGCGATTGAAGTTATAAGCGTTATGAGTGATTCGCCGGCACTCAGCAGTGGTGTTAAAGCAGGAGACTTGATTTATATTGTCGAGGGTCAAAAGGTTGCGGAGATCGGTTATTATGAGGCCCTCAACGTTATGCTCGGCGATGCGGGAAGTGTTGCAAACTTCTCGGTAATGAGAGAGGAAAACGGTTCTTTTATAAGTATAGATTTCTCTATTGAACGCGGTTTTATTGTTGAAGAAACGGTTAATTACTGGTTGCACGGCAGTAACGTTGGCGTAATCAGAATTGACAGCTTTGACAAGGGAACGCCGAAGCAGTTTAAGACGGCTGTCGATGAGCTTTTGAAACAGGGTGCTGACAGATTTGTTTTTGACGTAAGGTATAATCCCGGCGGAGATCTTACTTCGATAGTAGAAATATTGGATATGCTTTTGCCGAAGGGCCCGATTATCAGAATAATTGACAGATACGGACAGGAAACGGCAATCAACTCAGATGAAAATGAGTTTAAATATCCTATGACCGTTATAACAAACGGAAGTACGGCAAGCGCGGCTGAGCTGTTTACTTCTGCATTAAGAGATTATAACAAGGCTATAATCGTAGGTGAAAAGACGTACGGAAAGGGAACTATGCAATCAGTGCTCGGCTTACCTGACGGCTCTGCTGTTTGTATGACGACTCAGACTTATTGCCCTCCTAAGTCGGACAGCTATGACGGAATAGGAATTTATCCCGATATTGACGTTTTGCTTGATGAGGAATTTTCAAACATCAGCCTTTATAAATTGACGTTTGAGCAGGATAAACAGTTAAAAATTGCAGTTGAAGAACTTTGTAAATAATAGCTTTAAAAAAAGTAATTATATAATAGACTTATTAACATAGAAACAGAAAAGAGGAAATTGTAATGACAAACGAGATTATTGTAACAGACGAAGGTTTAAAGAAGCTTCAAGAGGAACTTGCTTATTTGAAAAACACAAAGCGTAAGGAAGTAACAGAAGCTATAAAATTGGCTCTTTCTTTCGGAGACCTTTCCGAAAACAGCGAATACACAGAAGCTAAGGATGAGCAGGGTAAGGTTGAATCAAGAATCGTTGAGCTTGAGGAAATGCTCAAGAACGTTAAGGTTATCAGCGACAGCGACATTCATACAAACTCTGTAAACGTTGGCGCAAGCGTAAGACTTTTGGATATCAAGAGAAACCGTGAGGTTGAGTATACAATCGTTGGTTCTACTGAAGCTGACGCTATGAACGGAAAGATCAGCGACCGTTCTCCTATCGGAAGCGCAATAATCGGTGCAAGTGTTGACGAAGTTGTTACTGTTACCACACCTGCGGGCGAGCTTGAATTCAAGATCCTCGAAATTATGAAGAAGTAATCGTTTAATTATAAAATAGTGGAAGATACAGGTGGACTGAAATGAACGACAATAACGTAAATGTAAATGTTGAACAGACAGAACAGGAATATAACGAAGTTGTAAGAATAAGAAGAGAAAAGCTTGCGGGCTTGAAGGAGATCGGTAAGGACCCCTTTACTCTCACAAAATATGATGTAAGCGCATATTCTGAAGATATTAAGGCTAACTTCGAAAAATACGACGGCAAGACTGTTACCATTGCGGGAAGAATTATCAGCCGCAGAATTATGGGTAAGGCAAGCTTTGCTACACTTCAGGACAGCGAAGGTAAGATTCAGGCTTATATCCGTAGAGATGACGTTGATGCAGGTCTCGAAGAGGGTGAATCTGTATATGCTGAATTCAAGAAATGGGATATCGGTGATATAATCGGTATAGAAGGCTTTGTTTTTACAACAAAGACAGGTGAAATTTCCGTACACGCGCAGAAGATCACACTTCTTGCAAAGTCACTTCTTCCTTTGCCCGAAAAGTTCCACGGTCTTAAGGATACAGATTTGAGATACCGTCAGAGATACGTTGACCTTATCGTAAATCCCGAGGTTCGCGATACGTTCTATAAGCGTTCACAGATCTTGAAGGAAATCAGAAATTACCTCGATTCAAAGGGCTTCCTTGAGGTTGATACTCCTATTCTTGTTCCCCTTGAAATAGGCGCGTCTGCAAGACCCTTTAAGACACACCATAATACACTCGATATGGATATGTATTTGCGTATCGAAACAGAGCTTTACCTCAAGAGACTTATCGTAGGCGGAATGCACAAGGTTTACGAAGTAGGTAGAATATTCCGTAATGAAGGTATGGATACAAAGCATAACCCCGAATTTACATCAATCGAGCTTTATCAGGCATTTACAGATTACTACGGTATGATGGACTTGGTTGAAGAGCTTTACAAGATGCTCGCAGAAAAGATTTGCGGCGGTCTCGTAATTAACTATCAGGGCAAAGAGATCGACATGGGCAAGTGGGAAAGACTTACCATGGTTGAAGCCGTTAAGAAATATGCGGGCGTTGATTACTACGACTGGAAGACAGACGAGGAAGCTCGCGAATGTGCAAAGAAGATGCACGTTAAGGTTGAAGATAACGCAACAAAGGGAACAGTTCTCGTTGAGTTCTTTGATGCATACGTTGAAGAAAAGCTTATCCAGCCCACGTTTATTTATGATTATCCCGTTGAAAATAGTCCTTTGGCGAAGAGAAAGCCTACAGAACCTGCATTTACAGAGCGTTTTGAGTATTTCATAAACGCAACAGAGTTTGGAAATGCGTTCAGTGAGCTTAACGATCCTATTGACCAGAAGGAACGTTTCGAAAAGCAGGTTGCAGCTAAGAAGGCAGCAGAACCCGAGTGCAAGGCAGAAGTTGACTATGACTACGTAACAGCACTCGAATACGGTATGCCCCCCACAGGCGGCCTCGGATTCGGTATTGATAGACTTGTTATGCTTCTTACAGATAGCGCTTCTATCAGAGACGTTTTGCTTTTCCCCACAATGAAGCCAACCGACTAAAAAACCCAGTAAAATCAAGGGTTTTCGGCATCTCAAATCCGA
Organism: Oscillospiraceae bacterium; assembly: GCA_015065045.1. Lineage (GTDB taxonomy): Bacteria > Bacillota > Clostridia > Oscillospirales > CAG-272 > RGIG1995. The sequence continues at coordinate 10,561 of SVRB01000049.1, forward strand.
GTTGACAACAAATTGACAACAATTTTTCATATTATTTTGAAGGATTGTAACGCAGTATGAATAGTTGACAGGACAAAA
>SVRB01000050.1 GCA_015065045.1 Oscillospiraceae bacterium
CCCCCCGTGTCTGCGGAAAATTTATTGTCTTTGTAAGACGATATATAATATTGCTGGTTGTATGGATGTTTTGTTAATGCTTATTTTTTTGTGTAAAACAGTTAAGTTTAACATTTATGGTATGACTTTTTTTAGAAAATGTGAAAAAAAACACTTTTTTTGTTGAAAATTATTAGAAAAACCCCTTGATTTTTATGAAACATGTGGTATAATGAGTCCATTAACAAATTAAATACAGGCTAAATGAAGTTTGCAGGAAAGTCGGTTTTAACCGTGCCGAAGGAGTAAAGCTCTCAGGAGTCATAGTTTGATGCGACTGTAAACGGATAGCACTCTGGAGAATCTCTCGATCCAATAGGGTTTATGGGTGCCGAAGGTGTAAACGGTAATTTATTTACCAGTAATCTCTCAGGCAAAAGGACAGAGAATACTATTTAATTTTGCATTTCTTTTGCATTATTAAATTCGTGTTGCAGAGCTGTTATCATTTTTACTGATTTAGCTTTGCATTTTTTATTTTTTAGGAGGAGTTATGGACTTTATTTCAAATTTGGTCGCTAACATCAACACTTACTTATCTAACTACATTCTTATCATTCTTTTGGTAAGTGTAGGTATCTATTTCACATTTGCAACAAAATTCGTTCAGATTCGTTGCTTCAAGGAAGGCTTGAAAAGAACATTCGCAAACTTTTCACTTGCAGGTGAAAAGCACGTAAGCGGTTTGAGCTCATTCCAGTCACTTGCAACTGCTATCGCAGCTCAGGTTGGTACAGGTAACATCGTTGGTGCCTGCGGTGCTATCCTTGTTGGTGGTCCCGGTGCTATTTTCTGGATGTGGATTATCGCATTCTTCGGTATGGCAACAATTTACGGTGAAGCAGTTCTCGCTCAGAAAACTCGTATAGTTACAGAAGACGGAACAGTAAAGGGCGGTCCTGTTTACTACATCACAAGCGTATTCAAGGGCAAGTTCGGTAAGTTCCTTGCAGTCTTCTTTGCAATCGCTGCAATGCTTGCTTTGGGCTTTATGGGTTCAATGGTTCAGTCAAACTCAATCGCTCAGTCTTGCAACACAGCATTTAACATTCCTACATGGGTTGTTGGTATTATTGTTTCCGCTATCTGCGCATTCATCTTCATCGGTGGTGTTCAGCGTATCGGTTCAGTTGTAGAAAAGATCGTTCCTGTTATGGCAATCTTGTACATCATCGGCGGTATTATGGTTCTCGGCGTAAACTTCAAGCACATTCCCGAAACATTCGGTATGATCTTCAAGTATGCGTTTAACGCAAAGGCTGCTCTCGGTGGTAGTATTGGTGCAGCAATCTACGTAGCATTGACACAGGGTGCTAAGAGAGGTCTCTTCTCTAACGAAGCAGGTATGGGTTCTACACCTCACGCACACGCTCAGGCAAACGTTGCAAAGCCTCACGATCAGGGTGTTTGCGCTATGATCGGTTTGTTCATCGATACATTCGTTGTTCTTACATTCACAGCACTTATCGTTATTTCTACATTCTTCACAGGTGACGGTGCTCTTAACCCCGCAAACTTCAGCGCAGGTACATTCCTTGAGCAGGCTGCTGCAGAAAACGGACTTATGAACACAAACCTTGCACAGAAAGCATTCGGTATTGCATTTGGTAATGCAAACATCGGTAACATCTTCGTAGCTATCTGCTTGTTCTTCTTTGCTTTCTCTACAATCATCAGCTGGAACCTCTTCGGTAGAATCAATGCTATCTACCTCTTTGGTAAGAAGTTCGACGTTGTATACTCAATCATCGCAATTGCATTTATCTTCACAGGTTCAATTCTTTCAAACACACTCGTTTGGGATTTGACAGATATGTTCAACAACCTCATGGTAATCCCCAACGTTATAGCACTCTTTGCTTTGGGTAAGGTTGTTAAGCAAATTTCAAAAACTAACAAACAAAACTCTCTTGAGTAGATAAAAATTATATAGCAAACACCCGTAACGATATTTCGTTACGGGTGTTTGTTTTTTTATATTAGTTTACGGAGAAATCGTATTTCTGGAATTTATATCCGTAGGTGTCTGCAAATATTTCCGCTTCTGAATCTGAAACACCGTATATTGTAATTTTTCTTGTATCATTGAATGCTTCGTAGTTGATCTCTTCTACGTTTTTGGGGATATATATTTTTTCAAGCTTTTCGCAAACAGAGAATGCGTATGCATCGATCGTTGTTACTCCGTTTGAAACGTACATTTCGGTTATGTTTGTTCCTGACAAGACGCCCATAGACAATTTCTTAACTGATTCGGGGAACTGAATGCTTTCAATAGCTGTGCAATAAGAGAACGCATATTCTCCGATTTCTTTTAAATTTTGATTAAGTGATATATCTTTTAAAGCTATACATCCTGCGAAAGAGTTGTTTCCGATTTTTTCGAGGTTTTTGCCTGCCTTAAATGATGTCAATGATTTACAGCTGTAGAATGCGTAGTCATCGATCGTTTTGACAGAATCGGGGAGATCTATTGACGTGATCGCACCTCCGCCGAATGCGTTATTTCCGATTCTTTCTACTCCGTCAGGGATAGTAATTTCTTTTAACAAAGGACAGAAATTAAACATTCCGTCGCTGATTTCTTTAATGTTTCCTTTGATTTCGATCGAAACGAGGTTAGGGCATCTTCTGAAAGCGTAGTTTCCGATTTTTGTAACGGTTTCCGGTACAACAGCCGTTTTTATGAGCGCTGTGTCAAACGCTTTTGATGCTATCTCGACAACCTTCTTTCCGTTGATTTCCGTAGGGATAACCATATCCATATTTTCGCCTGTATATCCTGTTATGGCAATTCCGCCCTCAACTTTGGTATAAGTAAAGCCCGATTTGTTTCCGCACGCGCAGAGGACACAGATTAAACTCACCAAAACCAATGCAAATAAGGTAATATTTCTCTTCATAATCCACCTGTTATTTAGTTTTCAAAAATTCATTTACGCTTATTATACTACTTTTGTAGAATATATTTCAATAAAATAGAATAAAATTTACAATTTTGTGGACAAAAGAGTGAAAATAGTGATATAATGAGTGTATACAATATTGTTTAAAAAAAGAGGTTAACTACTATGGTATATTTACAGAATGAAGAACTCAAGGTCGAGTTGAAAGAAATCGGCGGAGAAATCGTTTCCGTTGAGACAAAAGAGGGCAAGCAGGGTATCTGGAACGGTGATGAAAAGTTCTGGAAGGGCAGAGCACCCCATCTTTTCCCCATTTGCGGAAGACTCAGAGATAACAAATACATATATGAAGGAAAAGAATATACTCTTCTCAGCCATGGTTTTTCAAGATTTATGGAATATAAGGTTGAAGAAAAGACCGACACATCAGTAACTTTTACCGTTACAGAAACAGAAGAAACGTTGAAGGACTATCCCTTTAACTTTGTGTTTAAGATCAAATACACCCTCAGAGGCAGACAGATCGATACAGAATATATTATCGAGAACACAAATGACAAGATGATGTATTTCTCTGTAGGCGGACATGAAGGCTATATGTGCGAGGGCGGAATCGAAAATTATTATATTGAATTTGACAAGAACGTAACTCTCGATACACACGTTGTTGAAGGTCCCATTATAAGACACGAAACAGAAAGAATTCTCGAAAACAGCAATATTCTTCCCCTTAAGAATGATTATTTCAAGATCGACGCTCTTATTTTCAAGGATATTGATTTTGATGCTGTTACTATCAAGAAAAACGATGGTACATTTAACGTAAGAATCGATTTCAAGGGATTTGAAAACTTGGTTCTTTGGACAATTCCCGGAGCGCCCTATCTCTGCGTTGAGCCTTGGTTCGGACTTCACGATTTTGTTGACAGTGATTATATCTTCGAAAACAAATATTCTATCCAGAAGCTCGAAGCAGGAAAGACATTTAACGCAGTACATACAATGACTTTCTAATATTTAAAAAAATAAAAATCCACTCAAAGTATGAGTGGATTTTTTTATTTGATTATAACAAATTAGTTCTTCAAGCTGTGAATGGGCGCGGGAACACGGCCTCCGCGGTGAATAAACTGTGCGGGGGAATTTGTGTTTACGTGCATAACGGGAGCTTCGCCGAGAAGTCCGCCGAATACAACGCTGTCGCCCTCTTTCTTGCCGTATGCGGGAATAACTCTGACTGCAGTTGTTTTTGTGTTTGCAACACCGATCGAAATTTCGTCGGCAATAATACCGCAGATAACTTCCGCAGGAGTATCTCCGGGAATCGCTATCATATCGAGACCAACCGAGCAAACCGCTGTCATAGCTTCAAGCTTTTCAAGTGTCAAAGCACCGCAAGCTGCAGCGCTTATCATACCTGCATCCTCTGATACGGGAATAAATGCGCCCGAAAGACCACCAACGTGAGATGATGCCATAACGCCACCCTTTTTAACTGCGTCGTTAAGCAATGCGAGTGCTGCTGTTGTTCCGTGTGCACCGCACTTTTCAAGACCCATACCCTCAAGAATATAAGCAACAGAGTCGCCTACTGCGGGAGTGGGAGCCAATGACAAGTCAACTATACCAAAAGGAACGTCAAGTCTTCTTGATGCTTCGTGAGCAACGAGCTGACCAACTCTTGTAATTTTGAATGCAGTCTTTTTAATAACTTCAGCAAGCTCGTCGATTCTGCAGTTTCCTGCGCGCTTGATCGCACTTGCAACAACACCGGGGCCTGATACGCCGACGTTGATAACCTTTTCGTTTTCACCGATTCCGTGGAACGCGCCTGCCATAAAGGGGTTGTCCTGAGGAACGTTTGCAAATACAACGAACTTTGCGCAGCCGATAGAATCTCTGTCTTTTGTGAGGTATGCTGCCTTTTTGATAATGTCGCCCATTTTTGCGAGAGCGTCCATATTGATACCTGCTTTTGTGGAAGCTACGTTTACAGATGAACAAACGAGGTTTGTTTCTGCAAGAGCCTGAGGAATAGCTTCAATAAGGTTGGCAGAGCCGAGTGTCATACCCTTTTCAACCAAAGCGCCAAAACCGCCGATAAAGTTTATTCCGAGTGTGTTTGCCGCTCTGTCGAGAGTGTGAGCAATTCTTACGTAACCGTCGGGAGAAATACCGCCGCCGATAAGTGAGATAGGTGTAAGAGATACACGCTTGTTTATGATCGGAATACCATACTGTTTTTCAATTTTTTCAGCCTCGGAAACAAGGTTTTCGGCAGTCTTTGTGATCTTGTCGTAAATCTTGTCGTTGAGTCTGTTTTCGTCATCGCTAACGCAGTCGAAAAGCGAGATACCCATAGTAACTGTACGGATATCGAGGTTTTCGTCGCGTATCATATTTATAGTTTCTTGAATATCATGAATATTTATCATATCAAATCACCCATTAGATTCTGTGCATTGAATTGAAGATATCTTCGTGCATTGTATGTATTTCAAGATTGTTGTTTTTACCCATTTCTGACATAACATCAACAAAGTTGTTGAAGTCGATCGTAATATTGTCGATGTCTACGAGCATAATCATTACAAAATAATTTTGAAGGATCGTCTGTGAAACGTCAACTATGTTTACGCTATGCTCTGCGCAGATGTTTGCGGTCTTAGCAATAATACCGATATTGTCCTTTCCTGTTACACTGATTACAGCCTGCATAAATTATTCCTCCGTATTGCATATATAATATTATAATTACATTTAAGTATACCTTATTTTTCTACAGTTGTCAACACTGAACAGACACCTGCAGATGCAGTTTTACCGAATATTCACATATATTTTTGAATAGTATTGATTATAGACAAAAATAAGGAGAGTGTAATTTATGTCAAAGAAAATATTTGTGTCGATTTTATTGGTAATAGGTCTGTTTTTGTGTGGTTGCTCAAATAAACCTAAAGAATTTTTGGAGTATCAAAAAAGTAATTTCAGTTCCGAAGCAACGCTTGAGATCAACTCGGAAAAATATTCGGTAAGTATAGAAAAAACGGCTGAAGATACATATAAAATAACGTTTCTGTCTCCCGAAAACATGAAGGGTGTATTTGTTGAGAAAAACGGCGAATCAATAGTATATTCGGTCGGAAGCGTGAGTATTCCGATGGAAAGCGGAACGAATCTCATTGCTGATATGACTGAGGTGTTTAACCTTACAAAAGAAAATCTTGTTTCCGAAAAAGACGAAATGTTTAACGGCGTTAAGGTCAATACAAAGAGGTTTGATTGTGATTATGGGAACGCAATAGTTTACTTGTCATTGGAAACGATGTTGCCTATACGAATAGAGGCTGATATAGACGGGGACCTTGTCATAATGTCGTTTTCAAGCTTTGTTATTTCAGAATGAAATATTATAAGCTCGTATGGGCGTACTGTGAACACCCGTTTTAGAGTGAATTTAATTTAAGCCCTCATCTGTGAGGAGGGTGGCAGCCGAAGGCTGACGGGAGGAGAGCTCGGTGGTGGATTTATAATCGGTTTATGTCTTATGCTTATGCGGGACGTCGAGGCGCCGTCCCTACCAATTAAGGAATATTATCTAATTGTAGTGGCGGATTCGTTTGTCCGCACGTTTTTATGCGATGTTTCACATAATATTTTATGATGTTTTACATTTTTATAAAAAAATATTATTTTGTTGGATTATAATAAATATAGATTGATTATTTTACAAAGATGTAGTATAATAATTGTGTATTGCGTTTAGATGCAAAAATGAATACTGATAAATAATAAACTGATTTAAATCAGCGGAGGTATAAAGAATATGGCAAATATTTTGAAGAAATCTGAAAAGTTTGACGGAGTAAAGGGTCCGATACTTGAGATCGTAATGGACGGCGTGGGAATCGCTCCCAACACAGACGGAAACGCTGTTGCAAAGGCTTACACACCCACTCTCGACAGACTTATGAAGGAATATCCTACACTCGTGCTTAAGGCTCACGGAACAGCAGTTGGTCTTCCCGGTGACGACGATATGGGTAACTCCGAAGTAGGACATAACGCACTTGGTTCAGGACAGGTTTTCAGCCAGGGCGCAAAGTTGGTTTCCGAATCTATTGAAAGCGGAAAGATGTTCGCAAGCGAAACATGGCAGGCACTTACAAAGAACGTTATTGACAACGATTCTACGTTGCACTTCCTCGGTCTTTTCTCCGACGGTAACGTTCATTCACATATCAATCACCTCAAGGCTATGATCGAACAGTCTAAGGCTATCGGTATAGCAAAGGTTAGAGTACATATTCTTCTTGACGGTAGAGACGTTGGTGAAACCTCTGCACTTGAATATGTTGAACCCTTTGAAGAATTTATCGCAGGCTTGCGTTCTGACTCTTTTGATATCAAGATCGCATCCGGTGGCGGCAGAATGAAGATCACTATGGACAGATATGAAGCAAACTGGTCTATGGTTGAAGAGGGTTGGAAGACTCACGTTCTCGGCGAAGGCAGATATTTTGCATCTGCAGCTGAGGCTGTTAAGACTTACAGAGAAGAAACAGGCGTAATTGACCAGGATCTTCCTCCTTTCGTTATTGCAGAAGACGGCAAGCCCGTTGGTACTATTGAAGATAATGATAGCGTAATTTTCTTCAACTTCAGAGGCGACCGTTCTATTGAAATTTCAAAGGCATTTGACGATAAGGTATTCAACAAGTTTGACAGAGTACGTGTACCCAACGTTATGTACGCAGGTATGCTCGAATATGACGGCGACCTTCACATTCCTTCAAGATATCTTGTTAATCCCCCCGAAATCACACAGACTATGGGTGAATATCTTGCAAATACAGGCATTTCTCAGTTCGCTCTTTCCGAAACACAGAAGTACGGCCACGTAACATATTTCTGGAACGGTAACAAGAGCGGTAAGTTTAGTGAAGAGCTTGAAACATACGTTGAGATTCCCTCAGACGTAGTTCCTTTCGAACAGCGTCCTTGGATGAAGTGCGCTGAGATCACAGACAGACTTATCGAGGCTCTCGAAAGCAAGAAATATAAGGTTCTCAGAGTAAACTTCCCGAACGGTGATATGGTTGGTCATACAGGTAACTTCCACGCAACAAAGATAAGCCTTGAAGCTCTTGACCTTTGCTTGAAGCGCATCCTTACAGTGCTTGACAGCGTTGGCGGTACAGCTATAATTACTGCTGACCACGGTAACTCCGACGAAATGTATGAAATGGATAAGGCAGGAAATGCTAAGACAAATAAGGACGGTTCTTTGAAGTCCAAGACAAGCCATACGCTTAACCCTGTTCCTATGATCATTTACGATAACAACTATGCTAACGCTTACACAGTAAAAGAGGGCAATTTTGGTCTTTCCAACGTTGCGGCAACTGTTGTGAACCTTCTCGGTTACGAAAAGCCTGAAGCATGGGATGAGTCTGTTATTGAGCTTAAGTAATAACGGCTGATAAAAAATAAAAATTCTAAAGAAAGGGAGAAAAGATGAAAAACGGAAAGCATAAAAAATCAAGTAATCATCAAAGCGCTAAGCAAAGCAAAAAATCCAAGAATAAGCGCACTGGTGACGTTAAAGCGAATGAAGAAATAGTTACCGTTGACTCTTTTCTTTCTTCTCTTGATGAAATAGGAGATCAGACGGTTGTTACTGATCCGCAAAAGAAAAAGAAGAAAAAGGAGCTTGTGCACACACTCAGGATCTTCTTGATAGTATTGTTTTTAGGCATATTCATATTCTCGGCGTATATGGTAATATCAACTATAGCTGACGGATATAATTCCGACAAGATAAATTCAGAGCTGAATGACAAATTCTTCTCGGATGTTGACAGAACAAAGCTTATGTCATATCTTTCGCCCGAGATCATCGATAATCCGACTCCCGAATATTTTGGGGATAGAAGTAATTTGCACAACAAGGATTATACTGAAAAGGATACTAATAACCCGCTTCTGACTCAGTACAAAGAAAAGCTGCTTGCGTTCCAAAATGTAAACTCCGATATATTCGGCTGGATACAGGTAGACGGTACAAACATAAGCTATGCCTGTGTAAAAGGATCGGATAACGAATATTATCTTGAGCATACGGCGACTAAGGAGTTTAACGTACACGGAGCAATTTTTGCCGATTATTTGTGCAGAGACGGTATGCTCGATAATCCGAATCTGGTGTTGTACGGACATAATTCATCGTTTATCGGTCAGATGTTCAGTCAGGTTGAGAAATTCCTTGACAAGTCGTTTTTTGATGCAAACAGATATATTACGATATATACGGTTGACGGAATTTACAAATATGAGATTTTCTCAATATATCAGACAAATGCGGGGTATAATTATACTCAGCTGAGCTTTACGTCGGAGAACTCGTTTGTTAAATGGTGTAACGAGATCAAGGCTAATTCACTGTATCAAATAGACTGTGAAGATTTTGTGCCGGGCACAAGAATATTGACGTTGTCAACGTGTACCGGTGTATATATGACAGAAAGATACTCGCTCCATGCAAGGCTTGTGTCTGTCGAAAAGTAAAAATACAAAGGATAAAAAACATGAAGCTTTCCGTTGTTATACCTGTTTACAACGAAGAAAAAAGAATAAAGAAGACGTCGGAGGTTCTTGACTCATATTTAAAGGCTGCCGTTGATGATTATGAGATAATTTTTTCGAATGACGGAAGCGTTGACTCAACGCCGAAGCTTTTAGAGGAGATTGGTAGTGATAATCCAAAAATAAAGGTTGTCGGATATGAGAAGAATAAGGGCAAGGGCAGTGCGGTAAGAAAAGGTGTATTGGCATCAGATGGTGATTACGTTATATTTACCGACTGCGATCTCGCGTACGGAACTGAAGTTATAAAGAGAGCTTTGTGTGTTTTTGAAGAAAACGGTTGTGACGTTGTTATCGGCTCGAGGAATCTTGATTCGGAAAGCTATGAAGGGTACACTTTTACACGCAAGGTGATGTCTAAGGTGTATTTTAAGATTATCTCAATGGCATCGGGATTTAAGCTTTCGGATTCGCAGTGCGGATTTAAGGGCTTTACGAAAAAGGCGGCGCACGATGTGTTCTCGGAGTGCAGTGTAGACAGCTTTGCTTTTGATTTGGAGGCATTGATAAAGGCTCAGGATAAGGGCTATAAGATATGCGAGATGTCTGTCAAAATTATAGATAACGATAACAGCGAATCAAAGGTTAGAATGATACGCGACGCGATAAAAATGTTGTTTGATATCAGAACTATTAAGCGAAACAACAAGAAAAACTAAAATAAAAAATGCGCTCGATGAAATAAAATCCATCGAGCGCATTTTTTTATAAAGTTTTGAGGGAGTCAAGAGGGCACTTTTACAAAAGTGCCCTCTTGTGTGGG
>SVRB01000051.1 GCA_015065045.1 Oscillospiraceae bacterium
GTACTGCGCGACGTTCCATGCGTTTGCGGCGAGCATATCCTGCGAGCGCTGGTTAAGGATCGCGTTAAGAACGCCGTCCGTTACGTTAAAGGTCATACTGTAAGCGCAGGGATAGAGCGCCATTTCATGAAGATCTGCGAATGTATAAAGGTTTGTCATGATTCTGCGGCTGCAAGGGTTGTTTTTGAGGTCAAAAAGAACTCTGTCAACCATATCAAATTCACCCTCGCGGTATTTATGCTTGACACCCATCTGATATCCGTATGCCTTACCGATAGAGCCGTTTTCGTCAGCCCAGCTATCCCAAATATGAGAATTAAGCTCGTTTATATTGTTAGATTTTTTCTGCCATATCCAAAGTATTTCATCAACAGCAGATTTTAGAGATATTGGACGTAAAGTGATAAGAGGGAAGTCTTTTGAAAGATCATAGCGGTTTACAACACCGAATTTCTTTATAGTATATGCTGCTTCTCCGTCTTCCCAGTGGGGACGCACCTTTTCGTCCTTGACCCAAGAACCGTTTTCAAGAATATCCTTGCAGGTGTTTATAAATGCAATATCAGCTGAACTCATATTTATTACTCCTTTAATTATTTAGTGGGAATATCGCCTATTGAATTCAATATAAGTCTTGGTCTGTATGGGTATTGTTCTATATTGGAAAGATTGGTTACGCCGGTCAATACAAGAATGGGGTCAAGGCCACTCTCGATACCTGCAATAATATCAGTATCCATTCTGTCACCGATCATTGCAGTATCAGCGGAGTGAACTCCTAATATACCAAGTCCCGTTCTCATCATCAAGGGGTTAGGCTTTCCTACGTAGTACGCTTGTTTGCCCGTTGTTCTTTCGATAGGAGCAACAAGAGCGCGGCAAGCGGGAAGGGGGCCTGTTTCGGAAGGACCTGTAAGGTCGGTATTGGTTCCGATAAGCTTGGCGCCGTTATTTACAAGACGCATTGCTTTTGTAATATTATCATAGTTGTATTGAGTGGTTTCACCTATAACAACGTAATCGGGATCGATATCGTTTATAGTAATTCCTGCATCGTGTAAGGCGTTATATAGCCCCGCATCACCTATTACAAATGCAGAACAATTAGGCTTTTGAAGCTGCAAAAATTTTGCTGTTGCAAGCGCGCTTGTATAAAAGTGAGACGCATCAACATCAAGCCCCATTCTAAGAAGCTTCTGGCGTAATTCAGCAGGGGTTCTGTTACTTGCATTTGTGAGGAATAAGTATCTTTTTTCGTTTTCGTTCATCCAGTTTACAAACTCTTTTACTCCGGGTAACAGGTTGTTTCCGTGATAAATAACACCGTCCATATCACATATAAAGCCTTTTTTGTTTCTAAGCTGCTCCATTTTACTTTTTCCTTTTTATAAAATAAAATAACTTTGAAAATCATTATATCATAAAATTACATTTTTTTCAATACGGTAAAAAAATAAAATCATCGCCAGATGATTTTATTTAATGTCGGTATAAAATTGTCTCGTTCAGCCTTTGTTTCTTCGATTTCGGTAAATAAATTAGGATCATAGAAATGCTGATATGAGAAAAACGCAACGCCGCTGCACTTATCAAGTGTTTTTGTGTATTCGATACATCTTTTCAATATATTGTTGTGATCAGCCCACTCGTCTGCACCCGTTCCTGCCCATTGATCGTGTTTATCCAAGGCTTTACCGAGTGTTAAACCGACGATAAGCCTAACATTGCTGTTTTTTATAATGCTGTTCCATTTATCAGCCACAGTGTCAAAGGGAAACGATTGATGCTCAAAGCCAAAGTATATCTGCGGACAAATGTAGTCTATATATCCGTCAGAAGAGCACCAGGTATAAATGTCGGCATATCCTTTTTCAATCGAGTTATTCATATTGCCCTCAGGGCTTATACCGTACTGTAGTTCTTTATCAACAGCCTTTACAGTTGAATAAATAGAAGATACAAGCATATTGAGGTTATTGTGTCTGAATTGTTTTAGGCTGATTGTTGAACCACCGGCAAGATGATTATTATAGGCTTTCGAATCAAAACTTGCATCGGTTGTTGGATAAAAATAATCATCCATATGTACGCCGTCAACGTTATATTTTTGTACAATTTCATTGACACCGTCAACGATAAGCTGACGCACCTCGCTGTATGCAGGATTAAGATAGAATCTGCCGTTGTATTCAACTAGATATGTTCCGTTTTTTTGCGAGTCATTGTACCATTGTTTTATTTTATAAGTATTGTCAACGTCTTTTATTTCTGACGTTGTCATTGCTCTCAGCGGATTAAACCACGCATGAACCGAAAGGTTTATTTTATGAGCCTCTTCGACGATTATTTTAAAAGGATCGTATGAAAAGTCTGATGAATAGCTACCTGTTACGTATCTTGAAGGTGGATAATATTCGGATGGGTAGAAGCTGTCTGCGTATGGGCGGATCTGAACCATAATTGTATTGCAACCGCTATTTGAGACGTTCTTTAGTACAGTTTTGATTTTGTTTCTGAAGTCTTTCTCGGAGCGTTGCTCGACATAGTTTGAGTATATAGAAGTCAAATCAAACTGACTCAGCCACATAGCCTTCATGTTTTTGTGGTTTAAAATTACTCTGTCACTAGGCTTAGGGGTGACTATCTCTTCGTCAGGGGTTGGGTTTGTTGTTTGATCAGACTCTGTATCTGTTGATTCGGTGTTGGGTTTATTTGTTTCACTTTTCTCAGTTGAATCGGTGATGTTGTTTGACGTATTATCTAAGAACCGGTCGTTTGTTTGTAAGGTCGGGGAGTTGTTAGATGATGCAGAGCCTGCTTTCTCTCCACATCCGGAAAGGATAAGCACAGCTGTAAAGATCAAGGTGATGAAAAATAATGCTTTTTTCATAAGTCTCCTGTTTCCATATATCTTACATTATCGTTGTGTTTTTCGAGAATATGCTTTTTTAGGCAATAAAAATAGCTCATGCTGATTAAATATACGTTTTTGCGTTGCTTTTTTACGGCAGTAGTCAGTTGGCTGAATGGGTTTTTGATAACGTAGATCGCTATTCCGTTTTCTGTAATGCCATATTTTTTGTTAAGTTCCTCTTCGTCCTCTAAAAAGATAATATAAAAAATATTGTTTTTTATTATTTTTAAAAAATACTTATTGTTTTTTCTATGCGAGTAGAAAGAATAAATAAGGAATGTCAAGGATGCTATTAAAATAATCGGCAGTATAAATATAACCGACGTTGCGTAAAGTATGAAAAATGCACCTGTTTGAATCCACAAATATATAATCCTTGCGTATCTGAATATTCTCCCAACTAATATATATTTTTTCAGGAATTTGTATATGCCTGAGATACGCTGAGCTATAGGTGTATATTTTGCTTGTTCTTTGAGGTAAGAAAAATATGAGTTATGGTTTAAAGGATCGATCTGTTTGTTCACATAAAGTAGTTTCTGTCAAAAAACTCTTTATATACTCTTGGATTTCCCGCATAAACCTGAGAACGCTTATGTAAAGGTAATTTATTTTTGTTTTCGTCGGTAATAATACCGCCCGCTTCTTCAACTATAATCATTCCCGCAGCATAGTCCCATGGGAATAAACTGAATTCAAAAAACATATCGTGTCTGCCGCAAGCTACATAACAGAAATCAAGCGCCGCAGAGCCTGTTCTTCTTACATCCTCGCATTCGGGAAGAATTTTCGCAATAACCTCTCCGGTTTTTCTGTTGAGGTCGGGGTAGTAGGGAGAGGTACCAAAGCAAATAAAAGAATCTTTAAAGGAGTTATCAGCGACGTGTATCGGCTCGCCATTTAAAAATGCGCCTTTTCCTTTTTCGGCATAAAACACTTCTTTAAGATAAGGGTGAATGATTACTCCGCAGATAACCTCGCCATCTTTTGCTAAAGCTAAAGATATCGAGCTTTGCTTATATTGGCGTCTGAAGTTAGCTGTGCCGTCAATAGGGTCGCAAATAAAGCAGTATCCGTTATATGGATCTGTTTTGTCGCAATCTTCTTCCTCGCCTAAAAATTTTATATCCGGATAAGTTTCGTTAAGATGTGTTCTGATGTATGCTTGTACTTTTTTATCGTATATAGTAACAAAATTTTTATCGCCCTTTTTTTCTGTATTATTTTCGATATCCTGAGCTGAAAGCATAATTTCCGATGCTTCTTTTACAACCTTGATCATTGTCTTTAACATATTTTCGATCCCCTTGTTTACAATAGTTATATCAACTTATATTATAAACGCATATCCTCTTTAAAGCAAGAAGGAATATGAAAAATTCTTGACAAAAGCGTATGAAAATTATATAATATTTGGGTAAGAATGTATAAAAATTTTATAGCGTAGTTATAAAATTCGGAGGTTATAAATGGCAGAAAAAAGAACAAGCTATGATAACAATAGTATATCGGCGCTCAGGGGTGAAGACAGAGTAAGACTTAGACCCGCTGTTATTTTTGGCTCCGACGGGCTTGAAGGATGTGAGCATTCTGTATTCGAGATACTTTCTAACTCGGTGGATGAAGCGAGAGAAGGTTATGGAGACAGAATAATCATAACGGTTTATTCAGACCATACGATTGAAATCGAGGACTTTGGGCGCGGTGTTCCGATGGGTTATAACGAGAAGGAAAAGCGTTATAACTGGGAATTGGTATATTGTGAGCTTTACGCCGGTAGTAAATATAATAACAATACTGACGGAGCATACGAATATTCTCTTGGAACAAACGGACTAGGTGCTTGTGCTACACAGTACAGCTCTGAATTTATGAAGGTTCGATCCTTTAACGGTAAGGAAGTTTCCGAGATGAACTTCAAAAAGGGAAAGCCTTACGGTAAGTTCAGTGTAAGAGAAATCGAGAAAAAAGAAAAGAAGCACGGAACGATTATAAAATGGCGTCCTGATATCGAAGTGTTTACCGATATAAATATTCCGCTTGAGTATTTTACGGAAATATTAAAGAAGCAGTCGGTTGTAAACGCAGGTATAAAGTTTGAACTTAAATACGAAAACAGCGATGGAAAATTCGATTTATACGAATTTGTGTATCCGAACGGAATTTCCGATTACGTTGTTGAGCTTGCGGGAGAAAACTCTCTTACACAACCTGTGTTGTGGAGTTATGAGGATGAGGGGCGCGACAGAGAGGACAAGGACGATTATAAGCTTAAGGCTGAAATCGCTTTTTGTGCATCTAATACGTCAAGGATTATTGAATATTACCATAACTCAAGTTTTCTTGAACACGGTGGATCACCTGATAAGGCTGTAAAGGCTGCGTTTGTTTATGAAATCGATAAGTATTTGAAGAACACAGGCAAGTATTTAAAGAACGAGACTAAGATCAGCTTTAATGATGTCGAGGATTGCTTGGTGCTTGTATCAAACAGCTTTTCTACACAGACGTCGTATGCTAACCAGACTAAGAAAGCAATCAATAACACATTTATTGCTGAAAGTATGACTAATTTCCTTAAGAGAAATCTTGAGGTGTATTTTAAGGAAAAGCCTATTGAAGCCGAGAGATTTGCTAATCAGGTTTTGGTAAACAAAAGAAGCCGAGAAAACGCTGAAAAGACAAGAGTTAATCTCAAGAAAAAGCTTGCCGGAACAATGGACGTTGCAAACCGTGTTGAAAAATACGTTGATTGCAGAACCAAGGACGGCACAAAGCGTGAGCTTTATATAGTAGAAGGTGACTCTGCTATGGGTTCGTGTAAGCTTGGAAGAAACTCAGAATATCAGGCTATAATGCCTGTTAGAGGTAAGACTCTTAACTGTCTTAAGAGTACCTATGATAAGATATTTAAGAATGAGATCATTATAAATCTTCTCAAGGTAATCGGATGCGGTGTTGAAATAACCACAAAAGTTAAGGGTGATGTTGTTCCTTTTGATTTGGATTCACTAAATTGGTCAAAGATAATCATATGTACCGATGCTGACGAGGACGGTTTCCAGATCAGAACTCTTATTTTGACGATGTTCTACAGACTTCTTCCTACACTCATAAAAGAGGGAAGAGTTTATATAGCAGAATCACCTCTGTTTGAGATAACATCCGGAGATGAAATATATTTTGCATATAACGAAGCTGAGAAGAATGAGATAATCAAAAACCTCGGTAAGTCAAGATACACTGTTCAGCGTTCAAAGGGGCTTGGTGAGAACCAGCCTGATATGATGTGGCAGACAACAATGAATCCTGCTACACGTAGACTGATTAAGGTAGAGCCTGCTGATGAAGCTGAAACAGAGAGAATATTTGAAACATTGCTTGGAGATAATTTAGCCGAAAGAAAGAAATTTATTACACTTCACGGTAATGAGTACTTAGCTGAGGCTGATATATAAAATTAAAAACATAAAGGAGAATAACTATGGAATTCTGGGATGAAGTTTATAAGAAGGTTTCGAGTGCTGCAAGTTATACAGCAAAGGAAACAGAAAAATATACAGAGCTTGCAAAGATCAAATTTAACTTGATGAGAGAGAAAAGCAGACTTGAAGACGCTTACAAGAATATGGGTGAGATCTATTACAACCAGATGAAAACGTCCGATACCGACGAAAAGAAGCTTTCTCTTGCATATGATAAGATTGAAAAGAGTATGATCGAGATAGAAAGACTCAATTTGATGCTGGATGCAATCAATAATTCTAAGGTTTGCTCAGAATGCGGCGTGAGACTCGATAAGACAATGGAGTTTTGCCATAAGTGCGGCACAAAGCAGGAATGCTGTGCTGAAGAAAAAATTGATGAAGAATAAGTATTAAAAAATGTCCCTCAAGGTATTTTATCTTGAGGGATTTTTTTGTTCAAAAAAGAATACAGCTCCACATATATGTTGTGGAGCTGTATTCGAATATTTAGTTTTCCTCGAAAATATCTTCTCGACTTCTGAAAAGAAGAGATACACACCAAAGTGCAGAAAGACCTACAATAGTGTATACGATTCTGCTTATGAGGTCGGCTTGACCGCCGAACAGCCAACTGACTATATCAAATTTGAAAAGTCCGATGCTACCCCAGTTAAGTCCACCTACAATAAGCAAAACAAGAGAAATTCTGTCAAGCATTTTTTTCAGCTCCTTAATTTAAATTTTGAGCATTATTATGATTGACAGAATTAAAAAAATTATTCATTTTTTGATTAGTTATCTTTTTTTATTGTTTTGATAGTTACGTCTCCAACACCAACGTGGGCTTTAAATACGCCTGTATTGTTTTCGTTTTCCTGATCAAACTTGCCTTTGTGGACTGTATCATTGTGTTTGATCTTTCCTGTTTCGCTTTCAATGCTGTAGTTGTATACGTGTTCTTCTGATGTTGAAAAATCAATATTTCCGTTTTCTACGGATAATTCTGCTGCCGAAACAAACATATTGTTGAGCGATATATTTCCGTTCTTGGTGTTTGTTTTTATCAATGATACATTGGGGGTGTTTTCAAACGTGATATTGCCGTTATTTACAGTAATATCAAAATCGCATACAAGGTTGATGTCTTTAACAGAGATGTTTCCGTTATTGATTTTGATGTCAAGTACTTTTAGTGTTGCCTTAGGTGAGAGATAGATATTTATTACTTTCTTTGAATTATGCTTATCAAACCTAAAAAAGTTTCTGATACCTTCGAACTTAAAATCACCGCTTTGTGCGCGACCAACTATAGAAGAAATAATATCTTCTTCAATGGTAAATGCTCTGTTGCTGCTGTAGGCTATATATTCCAATGAACTGAAATTAACGATTTCAGCGTAGCATCTATCCGAATTGCCTATAATATTTATGTCGGTGTCGTCAAGAGAGATGTTAATTTTGTTTGTGCTTTCCCAAGGGAAGGCTACAGATTCAACGAGGTCTCCGTTTTTGTTGAGGATCTGCTTAAAGAGTGTAACGTTATCATTTTCAGCTTTAGCCATTGCTACAGCCTGTATAATAAGTCCGCTGATTATAAGAAGAATCGATATTACTATAAAAACAATGGAGGTTTTTTTCATATTATGCTTCCTCCTTTATTTCTTTGAAAAAGTAGAGCTTCGCCATTTTAACACAGAATTTAAATAAAACCTTTGATTTTGTAAGCAGGTACGGCAAGAGTCTTTTAACGTAGTTATACATAAGTATGCATGAGAGCATTACAATACCTACAGCTGTTAACCCGATACCTATTTCGTATAGGCCGATCGAAATAGCCGAGAAGGACATATAAACCCCGTATCCAATCGGAATAAGTGAGAAAATAATTCCACCGACAAGGAATAAAATATATCCTACAGATATAGCGATACCTGATATTACAAGAAGCGGGAACAAAAGTGATGCAACAGCAAACGCCAACACGAATGCAAATATTGATATGGGCAGTGTCGCTTTGTATGTTTTGTCAGTCATGTTTTTTCTGAGATTGGTGAGCTGTATTTCAATCTTAGACTTTTTCTGTGCAAACAGAGTGTCAAAATCGTATTCGGAAATATCGAATTCCGATTCGGAATCGTTGACAGCTTCTTTGATGATGTTATTGTTTGCGGTTTTTTCGAGTTCGTAAGTGATCTGTTCTGCTTCTTCGACGTGTTTTTCGAAATCAGGTGATTTTTGAATATTAACGTTTAAGTCAACAACTGTTTCCTCGTTTTCTTCGGGCTCTTGCTTTTCGTGTTCGTCTTCAAAAGATTCGATATCAACAGCGAGATATTCAGCGGTTAATTCATTTGAATCAACTTCATCAAAAGAATCTGCATCGCTACTAACATTGATTTCAATAGTTTCTTCTTGCGGTTCAGAAACAGGAGCATCGGGTACAGAATTAGAGATATTTGCTTTATCTTGTTCCGGCTTAGGAATATCGCTTATAGACCTTTTCTTTGCAAGTTCAAGATTATGGATTGACTGAATGATACCATCAATTCCTCCTGCTCCTCTTATAACTCTATCTATATCTTCAGCAGTTTTTCCCTTAAAGCATTTTTCAAAAACAAAAAGATGCTTGTCTATTGTTTCAGATGGAACGTCGAGTGCTTCAAGTCTGCTTTTTATTGTTGCTAAAAAAATAAACTTTTCCAATTTTATCAAAACCTCCTATAAAATTACAGTAATCTGTTGTCTTGCTTAAAAAAATGTGCTATAATTATTATATCATATAAATTTGAAAATGCAATAATGATAAATATATGATTTTTTAAATAATTTGTGTAAAAATTTATTTTTTAAGAGGTAATACAAACGTTATGAGAGCAAGAAAAAAGAAACACGGTGCAGAAAGACTTGCAGCGGTCTCGGACTATTTTATCCAAAAGCCTATTCTTGATGCGAACAAAAAAACTTATCTTGAAATTGGTTGCGGTAAGGGTAAGTTTATAATCGAAAACGCAGAAAGAAATCCTGATATAAACTATATTGCAGTTGAAAAGGTTTCCGATGTTATTTTGTTGGCAGCAGAGAAGGCGAGTCAAAAAGAGTTAAAAAATGTAAAATTTATGATTTGCGATGCTAAAGGATTGACTGAATTGTTCGATAAACATTCAGTGGATCTAATTTATCTTAATTTCTCTGATCCGTGGCCTAAGGCAGGGCATTATAAACGCAGATTGACGTATAAGGCGTTCCTTGATGTGTATAGAGAGATATTGAAGGAAGATGGTGCTGTATTCTTTAAGACCGATAATACGGGACTTTTTGAGTTTTCACTTGAGCAATTTAAAGAAGACGGTTGGCGTCTTGAAAATGTAACTGACGACTTACACAACAGTGAATTTGCTGCTGATAATATTATGACAGAATACGAAAAGAATTTTTCAGAAAAAGGATTTACGATACATAGACTTGAGGCTTGGGTTAAATAAAAAACGGTAGTCAAATTGACTACCGTTTTTAAGTTTGTAGGTTAAATGTTCTTTGCGTTTTCGAGAACGTATTTTTCAGCTTCAGCACACCAGAGACCGTTGTTCTTTGCGATTATATCAGCAAGGTCAGCGTAGAATTTATCTGTCTTACCGAGTTCAGCAAAATCAGCAAGTGCTGTCAAAGGCATTGATTTGTGTGTGTAGATAAGTTTCTTAGCGCCGGGGATCTTAGGAAGGTTGAGAGTTGTTTCAACAACTGCGTCAAGTCCGCCGATGTGAGTGATCATACAAGAAGGATCGATGATACCCTTGTGCGCAAGTGTGTTAGATTCGTTCATATCATCTGTGTTACCACCGCTTGTACCAACGATGTGTGTAGATGTATAGTGAACGTTGTAGAAGTTAAAGTTTGCAGAGAACTTAGGATCGATAG
>SVRB01000052.1 GCA_015065045.1 Oscillospiraceae bacterium
TAAGCTCTCGGAATGGTAAATACCGTTAATATATTTTTTCTTATAAGTATTACAAGCCAAACCATCCTTGCCCTCTACCTGAATCTTGGTAGTGTTTTTTGGAATGTTTGTAACGTTAATATTTTCTGTTCGATAAGGGAGCGGTTCGTTTACTGATACATCAAGATAAGTAATCGAATCAACGATAATTTTCATACCATCAGAAACAGTTGTATCTAAATCATAGTTTAAAACACACGTTTCGTCAATTGAAATGTTTTGTAATTTCAAAACATTTTCAACACTCATCGCTTTTGATGTGTAAACCTTTTCTTCTCCGCCCTTGTCAGATATATAGTACGTAATGTCAGGATATATTTCAGCAATAACAGCATTATTTAGAAAATGTTTAGGTTCTTTTATAGATAACCCGGTACTATTCAAGGTAATAGAAATCGCCAACAAGCTTCCGATAACCACCATAGCGCAGATATATAGAACAACCTTTTTTGATCTTAAGCTATATATCTTATCTTTTGCAATATTAAGCTTCGAATAAACTTTAAGACCTTTTATATCTTTCTGTAACTGCATAATCTCCTCCTTGCTTTCTTTCTTGCAATTCCACCACAATATAAAAAATGGCGTAAAACGGGTGAATTATAGCACATTAAGTTATTTTTGTCAACTTTTAACAAGGTAATATTTGGTTTTTTTACCATATTTAATCACTGTTTTTTAGGTTACAGGGTAAATAAAAGTTTTATTTGCTTTAAACAGCACCTTTTTTAACACAACAAATATTAAATTCAATCTTGTATTTTCTACTTTTTGCACAAACAAATAACAAGCTTTTTATGCTAATTTAACTACAATATATTTGCTTATTTTTTAAAAAACACCCCTTCTGTGCAGACTTATGCTGTGTATCATATTCTATCGTTTATTCATATTATGGTAAAAAGAAGAATACAATACCATTTTTATTCAGGAGACACAAAGCATATGACAACAAGAACATTAGATGAATTATCAATCGGCTCAAGGAGCATTATTGTTGGCATAAAAGCAAATGCACCTACAAAACGAAGACTACAAGATCTCGGGTTTATAAAAGGCGCATTTGTAGAATCTCTCTTTCGCAGTCCGCTGGGAGACCCTACAGCCTATAAAATAAAAGGAACGACTATCGCCCTGCGACATGAAGAGGCTAATAAGATTTTAATCGAATAACAAAACAAGAAAAAGAGGTACAACATGGGATTAACAAGAACATCCGTCGGAATCGAAACAATTACCGAAATTAAAAATATAAGTAAAACCAATAATCAAAAAATTGTCGCTCTGATAGGCAATCCGAACGTTGGAAAAAGCTCAATTTTTAACACCCTTACAGGAATGCACCAGCATACGGGAAATTGGCCCGGAAAAACTGTTAAGATCGCTATCGGCAGCCGCAAATATAATAATACTGAATACGTCTTTGTCGATCTTCCCGGATGCTATTCTTTATCACCGAATTCGCCTGAAGAAATTGTATCGAGAGACTTTATATATACACAAAAATCAGACGTTACGGTCGTTGTATGTGACGCAACCTCATTAGAAAGAAATTTAAATTTAGTTCTGCAAATCAAGGAGATAACCGATAACGTAATAGTATGTCTGAACCTAATGGACGAAGCACATAAGAAAAAAATACACATAGATATAAATAAGCTTTCTAAACTACTTCGTTGTCCTGTCATAGGAACTGTAGCGCACAAAAAAGAAAAGGTATTAAGGCTAATCGAAGTTATAGAATCTTACGTTAAAGAACCGGATGATGATTTTGAACCACTGATCACATATCCAGAACATATCGAGAAAATATTAAGTACATTGATGTCTGAGCAGGAAACAAAAAAATCAAAAAGCAGAGCCGATTTCTTACAGGCTCTTACAATAAATTCAATAAATCTTCCGCTTGAAGAACACAATCTGATTCTTGATGACATATCCAAAACCATATCCGAAAAAGCACATATCATAAGCAAGGAATGTGTACACAAATATTCGAAAAACAATGATGCTGATTTAAAAATCGACAAAATTCTTACAGGAAAAATATTCGGCTTTGCATCCATGTTACTGTTGTTGTTCTTTATATTTTGGATAACGATATCGGGCGCAAACTACCCGTCGAATTTACTTAGTTCACTCTTTACGTCATTGGAAGAACCTCTATACAGCTTTCTAAAACACATTAAAATACCGGTTATTGTATGTGAAATGTTAGTGTACGGTGTATACCATATACTGACCTGGATAGTCTCTGTAATGCTTCCACCGATGGCTATATTTTTTCCATTATTCACGTTACTTGAGGACGTTGGATATCTGCCCAGAATTGCATTTAACCTTGACAAATGTTTTAAAAATTGCTCTGCCTGCGGCAAGCAAGCGCTTACTATGTGTATGGGATTTGGATGTAATTCGGCAGGTGTTGTTGGATGCAGGATAATCAATTCACCAAGAGAAAGATTGATTGCGATTTTAACAAACAGCTTTGTTCCTTGTAACGGAAGATTTCCTGCAATTATTGCGTTGATAACAATGTTTTTTGTAAGCGGTACTGGAACTTTTTTGCAGAATTTTATGTCCGCTCTATATCTTTCCCTATTTATCTTGCTCGGTATATCAGCCACGCTGTTTGCATCAAAACTCTTATCAAAAACATTTCTTAAAGGAATCCCATCAACGTTCACACTCGAGCTTCCACCGTACAGAAAGCCACAAATATCAAAAATTATAGTTCACTCTATATTCGACAGAACATTGTTCGTCTTGTACAGAGCTATAATTATCGCAGCTCCTGCAGGCCTTTTAATATGGCTGTTAGCAAATATACAGATCAATAATTTAGCAATTCTAAGCTACATCTCAGCCTTTTTTGACCCAATCGGAAAAATGATGGGACTTGACGGCATCATAATCACAGCATTTATACTCGGATTTCCTGCCAACGAAATAGTTTTACCATTGATAATTATGATGTATTTGCAAAACGGCATACTGTATGATATATCAAATCTATCGGATATAAGAAATATATTGATTACAAACGGATGGACCAACGTCACAGCTATAAACACAATAATATTTATGCTTTTTCATTGGCCGTGCTCAACTACCTGTCTTACAATAAGATCAGAAACGAAATCGTGGAAGTGGACGCTTTTATCAATAGCACTTCCCTCTTTGTTTGGCGTTTTGCTTTGCATAGCTATCAATATCATATTCTAAATCAAAAAAAGAGAGAGCATTTCGGTATACTTCCGAACTGTTCTCTCTTTTCATTTATATGCGTAACTCTAAACACTTAAGTTTAATAATCAGCCTAAAATTATATTTAGATTTAATTTATCAACTAGTAAATATATAAATCAAAATCCATACTGTAATAACTAAAAATACTATCGTAATACTGGCAATAGCACACTTTTTGTCATTATCATAATTTCGAAGTTCCATTTTAAACATTTTCACATCTGTTTTTTTATCAAAATCATATATCCATGAAACAACCTTACAAAGTATTATATATAGTATTATAGCAAGAATAGTTACTACAAACGCACCAATAATTTTCACAATTAAACCTCAGAAAATCATTTAACTCTTTGTTTTATTAAAGTGTAACTGTTTGTTTATTTTGAACCGGTTGAGCCAAAGCCGCCTGCTCCTCTTTCTGTATCTGTTAATTCATCTGACAAGACAAATTCAGCCTTCAAAAATGGAGTTATAACAAACTGAGCAATTCTTTCTCCGTTTGAAATTGTCTGTGCAACCGAGCCGTGATTATGAAGTGCAACCATAACTTCGCCTCTGTAATCCGAGTCAACAACTCCAACCTTGTTAGCAGGAGCAAGTCCTTTTTTGCTTGCAAGACCACTTCTCGCGTATATAAGACCTGCATAGCCTTCGGGAACCTCTACTGAAATACCTGTATGTATTAAAATAGTCTCTTGAGGGTTGATGGTCACATCATTTTCGCAAAGAGCATACAAATCAGCTCCTGCAGAAAACTCGGTACCATATGTAGGGATAATTGCATTTTCGTTTAATTTCTTAATCTTTACGTTCATACATCATTCTCCTTATAATCATATATTAAAATCTGAATTTAACGTTGCCATCTTCAAGATACAAAACAGCATCAAAGCTTTTATTGTTTTTTGATATAAAACCGTTGATCTTATCGGTTGCGCCCTCAGCAAGAAGTTTTTTTACGTTAGAAACCGATATTATCCTACCGCATATTTTGAGGTTAATTGAAAATTTACAGCCACTTGTCTTATATCCCTTACAGCCGTAGCCGAATTTCGTTCTGATAACATCCTCTCCGCATAGAGGACATTTACCGACGACATCTCCGAAAAAGCCATAATCT
Organism: Oscillospiraceae bacterium; assembly: GCA_015065045.1. Classification (GTDB taxonomy): domain Bacteria; phylum Bacillota; class Clostridia; order Oscillospirales; family CAG-272; genus RGIG1995. Next base: position 4,412 of record SVRB01000052.1, read on the forward strand.
GTATCATTAGAAATTGAGGCCTCTTTCTTTTCAAAAACTCGTTCTATTTCAGCAATCGCAAGATATACGCTCTCATCAACCGACATCTCGTTTTTATATACCTTTTTCAGCGCCTTGCCGAGTTCCGACGTCCTATACTTATCCATAGATATATTCATCATAGATAACGATTCTATCAGATATTCACCACCCGGCAGGATCGTATATACGTCTTTTTTCAAATCAATATATCCGCTTTTGCGCGCATTATCGATTATTCCCGTACGAGTAGCCTCTGTACCTAATTCAAGACCTTCAAATATAGCTCTGTATTCTTCCTCGTCACTTTCGTTTTCGATGTTGCTTTTATCTTCTCTGAAAGGATTCTTAAGATAGTTGTTTAACGTCTCTATCGTATAGTGTTTCGGGGGTGTGGTTTCCTTTTCGACAGGCTTAAAATCTATTTCAACCTTATCTCCCGACTTTAAAGGCGGCAAAAGCTTGTCCTTTTTGGTATAATCATCAAACTTAGTCCATCCTTTTTCGAGCATAGTTACGCCCTTTAGCGTAAATCTTTCATAATCGCCTACAGCAATTTCAATCTCAGCTCGGTTTACCAAACATTCATCCGAACAAAATACTGCAACAAATCTTCTGAATACAGCTGAATAAACCTGCATTTCAGCCTCACTGAGCTTTGATTTATCAGGTATCTTATAAGTAGGCGTAAGCGCAGAGTGTGATTCGATTTTCTTATCATCAAATATCGTCTTCTTATCCTTAAAGGCAACGGGATATCCCATTTTTTCGATATTTTCGATTATCTCCTCAATTCTGCTCTTCTCGGCAGTTGCTAAATATTCCGAGTTGGTTCTTGGGTACGTAACGTATCCCTCTTCATACAGCTTTTGAAGTATAGCAAGGCTTGTTTCCATTGGCATTTTATACTTTTTACCAAGAAAATTTTGCAGCTTTGTGAGTGAATAAAGTTTACCGGGTGATACAGTTTCAAGTTTTTTCTTAACAGAAACAACATATGCGCCGGCATCATTATATTTCTTGCACAACGAATCAGCTTCCAAATATTTTTCCTTTGAAAACTTCTCTTTGCTGACAAGCTCTACTTCTTCCCCGTTTGTTTTCTCGTGGCTCTGAATAGAATAATATTTTTCAGGCGTAAAATTTCTGATCGCCATATCTCTATCATATATCGCCTTAACAATAGGAACTATTACTCGACCAACGCGCAAAAGTGTTCCGCTCTTAAGAGTAGCGTATCTTGTTAGGTTTACCCCATAAAGCCAGTCTATATACGTCCTCGCGTAACCTTCGTTAGCTAAATTGTCATAGTATGACTCATCCTTCATCTCATCAAGCCCTTTTAGTATAGTCTGCTTGGTTTGATCGGGAAGCCAGAGTCTTTTCAGTGGTTTATCGGTATCTAAGGCTCTGTCAACGCATATTCTGACGATTATTTCTCCCTCGCGATCAGAGTCTCCCGCGTTTACGATCGTGTCAACATCAGGTCTGTTACACAAAAATTTTATAATGTTAAACTGTTTTTCAATCCCTTTATCCACAGTCTTATCGGGATTTCTTTTTAAGCAATATTTAAATCTGTCGGGAAAGCAAGGAATATTGCTGAGACTCCAATGCTTCTGTCCATCGGGCAGAGGCGAATAATCCTCTATATCTGCCAACGTAAACAAATGACCAAAAGCCCACGTTACTATATAATCCTTACCTTCATAGTAACCGTCTCTTTTGTCCATCTTCCCAATCGCCGTAACAATATTTCTGCCAAGGCTTGGTTTTTCGGCTATTATTAGTTTCAAGATAAATTACCTCTTTTAGTTTTTCGGCTTAAAGAACTGATAATAGTTGCATCTGATCATACCGTTATAAAGACGTCTGATCTTGTCAGCTCTTCTGCCATATCTCTTCTCAAACTCTTCATCGTTTGTCAAGATATAGATCTGCCATCTGTCTAACGCAGAGAAAGCCTTGCCCATATCTGTATATAGCTTAAACACGGAATCAGCATCGGATAATCTCTCACCATAAGGAGGATTACATACTACAGTTCCCCTTCTGCCCTCTGTTTTTATATCAAGAGCATCCATTTCAAAGCATTCTATATACTTGTCCATTCCGGCTTTTTTAATGTTTTGTTTTGCTATTTTGAGAACTGCAGGATCAATATCACTCGCGTAACATCTGAACGAAGTATCTTCTTTTATATTAGAAATAGCCTCTTCGCGAGCTTTAACCCAGATTTCACTCGGAATGTTTGAAAATTTTTCGGATATAAAGCTATTGTTGATATTAGGTGCAGTGTTAGTCATTATAAGAGCAGCCTCAATCGGAATCGTGGCCGAACCACAGAAAGGATCCCAGAACAAAACGTCTTCACGCGGACGTGAGATCTTCGCCATAGCAGCCGCAAGCGTTTCTCTTATAGGCGCGCCGCCTGACATAGCTCTGTAGCCTCTCTTATGAAGAGCAACCCCCGATATATCTATCATAAGCGTTACTTTATCATTAAATATGAAAAACTCTATCTGTTTCTTTATGCCGGTTTCGTCAAACCAGTTTATTTTATGCTTTAATTTTAATCTTTCAACAACAGCCTTTTTAACTATTTTCTGGCAGTCGGGAATAGAAAAAAGCTTAGACTTGATGGAGTGTCCCTTTACGGGAAATTCGTCTGTTTTGTCTATCCATTCTTCCCAAGCAATATTCTTAGTACCATCAAAAAGCTCGGTAAAGGTTTTTGCATAAAAAGAACCTAATTTTAAATATAATCTTTCGCAATATCTGAAATTGATATTACATCTCGCAAAAGCAGATACATCACCCTCAAAAGTAACTCTGCCATCTATAGTTTCAAGTCTTTTATACCCTAACTGATCAATCTCTTCGCCAACAAGCTTTTCAAGTCCAAAAAGACAGGTTGCGACAAATTCAAATTTGTTATTCATCTATGTACTCCATATCATATCTATTAAGATAAATTATACAGTCTTGTCAGTTAATTGTCAAGAATCGACACATTGGTTATATATATTACTATATATTATAGGTTTATAAAGGTAAAAATACTAAAATACCCCTTGACATTGAATGATATAAATGTTAAAATAAATCACGTAAAAGGGAGTAGCTTACACGTATTGTTACGCGTCTACTAATCGTCAATACAATCTGTTTATCAAACAGATTCGGTTAGTTGGTACTTTTTGTACTTGGCAAGACTTTTGCGGCTAATAAGCTGTGAAAGTCTTTTTTTATTGAAAAAATAATAAAAAACATAAAACAAATCAAAAGGAGAAAAAGATGAAAGCACATTTGTCACCTATTTCTGCTGTATTTGAACACTTCAAATCATCAGAAAAAGGCCTTACTTCCGCGGAAGCACAAAGCCGAATTGAAAAATACGGCAAAAACAAACTTGTAGAAGCTAAAAAAGAAACAATTCTTCAGCGCTTCTTAAAACAGTTGGCTGACCCTATGATAATCATATTGCTCGTAGCTGCAGCAATCTCTGCTGTAACAGCGGCAATCGAAGGCGAAGCTCCCACAGACGTTTTCATAATTCTTTTCGTTGTAATCCTTAACTCCGTTCTCGGTGTTGTTCAGGAAAGCAAAGCTGAAAAAGCTATTGACGCTTTGAAAGAAATGACCGCTGCAACGTCTAAGGTTTTAAGAGATGGAACTCTTATGCACGTTAAGAGCGAAGACCTTGTTGTTGGTGATATCATTATTCTTGAAGCAGGTGACGCAGTTCCTGCTGACGCTCGTCTTATCGAATGCGCGTCAATCAAAGCAGAAGAAGCTGCTTTGACAGGTGAATCTGTTCCCGTAAACAAAAACATAGAAGTTCTTGAAAGCAACGGAAACGACGAAGACGTTCCGCTCGGCGACAGAAAGAACATGGTATATATGGGTTCAACCATCGTTTACGGTCGTGGTACAGCTATTGTTGTTGCTACAGGTATGGATACAGAAATGGGTAAAATTGCCGATGCATTGGCTCAGGCTCAGAATGAGCAGACTCCTTTGCAGATCAAGCTCTCTCAGCTCAGTAAGATCCTTACTTACCTCGTAATCGCTATTTGCGTATTTATTTTCGCATTTACTGTTATCAGAAACGGTAACTGGTCAGGCGAAGTATTGCTTGATACATTCATGATCGCAATCAGCCTTGCGGTTGCTGCTATCCCTGAAGGTCTTGCTACTGTTGTTACAATCGTTCTTTCTATCGGTGTAACAAAGATGAGTAAGAGAAACGCCGTAATCCGTCGTTTGACAGCCGTTGAAACTCTCGGTTGTACTCAGATCATTTGTTCTGACAAGACAGGTACATTGACACAGAACAAGATGACTGTTACAGAATACTTCTCTGACGACAAAAACTTCCTCGCAACAGCTATGGCTCTTTGCTCAGACGCTGAGCTTGACAGTGATAATAAGGCTACAGGCGAACCCACAGAATGTGCGCTTGTAAACTTTGCATATGAATGTGGTCTCCACAAAAACGAGCTTAAGGCTGATAGCCCCCGTATAGGCGAAGCTCCCTTCGATTCATCAAGAAAGATGATGACAACTGTTCACGGAAGCTATGGTAAGATCATTCAGTACACTAAGGGTGCTCCTGATGAAATCCTTAAGTGCTGTACAACATACCTCTCAGGCGGCGCTATACTTCCTCTCACAGATGAAGTTAGAGCAAGCATTATGCAGGAAAACAAGAACAAGGCTGACAAGGCTCTCCGTGTACTTGCTGCTGCATATAAGCCTCACGCTTCTATTCCCACATCATTTGAACCCGCAGATCTCGAAAACGACCTTACGTTCATCGGTCTTGTTGGTATGATCGACCCTGTTCGTCCCGAGGTTAAGCTCGCTATCGAACAGTGTAAGTCAGCTTCTATCAGACCTATAATGATCACAGGTGACCATAAAGATACAGCTATTGCAATCGCAAAAGAGCTTGGCATTATCGAAGATCCTTCTCAGGCTATTACAGGAGCAGAGCTTAACAAGATCAGCGACGAAGAACTTTTGAACACAATCCAGAACTATTCTGTATACGCAAGAGTTCAGCCTGAACACAAGACAAGAATCGTTAAAGCTTGGAAAGAAAAAGGCATGGTTACAGCAATGACCGGCGACGGTGTAAACGACGCTCCTTCAATCAAGAGCGCCGACATCGGTATCGGTATGGGTATCACAGGTACAGACGTTACAAAGAACGTTGCTGATATGATCCTGGCAGACGATAACTTTGCAACAATCGTTTCCGCAGTAGAAGAAGGACGCCGCATTTACGACAACATCCGTAAAGCTATTCAGTTCCTTTTGTCATCTAACCTTAGTGAAGTATTCTCGATCTTCACAGCGACAGTTCTTGGATTTACAATTCTTAAGCCTATCCATATTCTTTGGATCAACCTTATTACAGACAGCCTTCCCGCTCTTGCTCTCGGTATGGAAAAGAGCGAGAAAAACATCATGCAGAGAAAACCTCGTAACTCAAAAGACGGTATTTTTGCAGGCGGCCTCGGAATCGACCTTCTCTATCAGGGTGTTCTCGTATCAGTTCTTACAATCGCTGCATACTTTGTTGGACACTTTATGGAAAGCGGCGTATGGGAAATTGCTGAAAGCCCCGACGGTATTACAATGGCATTCCTTACAATGAGTATGGCTGAAATCTTC
>SVRB01000053.1 GCA_015065045.1 Oscillospiraceae bacterium
TCGGAATTATTTTCCTCTGTATTGCGATCTTATTCTGTTTTGTTATTATTTTTAAAACAGCAGACAAGCCGGTCGTTAATACACCTATCGACACAACGATAGACGCTGAGAACACCAACACCCCCGAAGCAACAAATACACCGGCTCCTACAAACACCCCCGACAATTCAACTACGGAGCCCTCAACCGATACAAGCACAACTCCCCCCACGGATACAACCACTCCCGCACCCGTTGTTCCCTCTGAACCTATTAAGGTTCCCTCTGAAAACACTGACGGAATAGTATCTACTGTTGCAGACGGAACATGGCCTGAGGGCGCGTCCGGTAATACGTCTATCGGCGGTCTTGTTTATACAAACGAAAACTTTGATTATATTGCTAAAGACGGAATAACCGTTCTTGATAAATCAGGAAACGTTGTTGCCGTTTTAACAAGCAACAAAGCGCTCGGAATCACAGGATTTGATAAATACATCTTCTATATCGACGAATCCAATATAGTTCACCGTATAAACACCGAGACGAACGAAGATACAGCCTTTTTATTCAAAGCAAATTCAATTTGCGCATACGAAGGTGAATTGTACTACGTTTCATCTGAACCCAAGGGACTTTATGCTTCCGACGTAAACGGTAACACCATAAAAATCATTTCAGATTCTGATATTTATACAGTAAACGTTACTGCAAACAAATTGTACTTCTCAACAGATGCGGGTCTTTGCGTATTATCATCAAAAGACGGTAACGTTAAGATCTTCTGCCCTGACGGTGCAAAAGCTACAAGCATAATCGAAATTACAGGCTGCGTATTCTATACAGGCACTGACGGAAGACTTAAGTTCTATAACCCCGTTATCTCAAACAGCTTTGGTGTTGAATACCCCAGATACGAGGTAAGCTTTACATACGTTTGCGCATTCAATAACAGAGTTTACGTTAAAACAGTTTCACAACACACAAATGCAGTTGAATGGATATCTACAACTTGGACACCCGGCAATGCATTGTTTGCCCCCTCTGCATTTACATCAACAGGAATTACAACCGATGCGCTTTACGTTACTTCAAGCGCTATATACGACGGAGAATTGAACAGAACGTCAATTTCCTAATCGAGTTTTAAAAAAACAAGGAGAATTCAATGTCAAAACCTATCGTTGCAATCGTGGGACGTCCGAACGTTGGAAAAAGCACACTCTTTAATAAGCTTGTGGGCGAGCGAATTTCCATCGTTGAAGACACTCCCGGAGTTACAAGAGACAGAATATATCATGAAATCGAATGGGCAGGCAGAACGCTTATGCTTATCGATACCGGCGGTATTGAACCCAAAACCGACGATATGATTCTTAAATATATGAGACTTCAAGCAGAAATAGCTATTGAAACTGCTGATGTTATTGTATTTATGACCGACGTTAAGGTTGGCTTAACTGCAGACGACAGAGATATAGCAAGAATGCTTCTTAAGAGCCAAAAGCCCGTTGTGCTTTGCGTAAACAAGGTAGACAAGGTTGGTGCTCTCCCTTATGAATTTTATGAGTTTTATGAGCTCGGCTTTATAGGTGACCCCATTCCCGTTTCGTCTGTACACGGAACAGGCTCGGGAGATCTTCTCGACAGAGTTCTTGAATACTGCCCTGAAGAAACCGAAAACGAAAACGAGGACGATGACGCGATCAGCGTTGCTGTAATCGGAAAACCTAACGCAGGCAAAAGCTCTATTATAAACAAGATTCTTGGAGAAGACAGACTTATTGTATCCAACATTCCCGGTACAACGAGAGATGCAATAAATACAAGAATAGAAAACAAATTCGGTAAATATATATTTGTTGACACTGCAGGTATAAGAAGAAAGAGCCGCATTGACGACAGAATTGAAAAATATTCTGTTTTGCGTTCAAAAATGGCAGTTGAAAATGCAAATGTATGCGTTCTTATGGTTGACGCAACAGAAGGCATTACCGAACAGGACGAGCATATTGCAGGTCTTGCTCACGAAGCAGGCAAGCCTACTATCATCGTTGTAAACAAGTGGGATCTTATCGAAAAGGATAATAACACCGTTAACCAGTTTACACAGAAGATCCAGACTGCGTTGGCATATATGCCCTACGCTCCTATTCTCTTTATTTCTGCTAAAACAGGTCAGCGCATTGATAAATTGTTCGAATTTATAAACTATGTTTACGAGCAGTCGGTTCTCAGAATTTCGACAGGTATGCTTAACGACGTGCTTAACGATGCAGTTACAAAGGTTCAGCCCCCCTCAGATAAGGGCAAACGCCTTAAGATCTATTATATGACACAGGTTGGTATCGCACCTCCTACGTTCGTTATCTTCTGTAACGACGCGGAATTGTTCCATTTCTCATATCAAAGATATATTGAAAACAGAATAAGAGAGGTCTTTGGCTTCAAGGGTACTCCTATCAAAATTATTATCCGACAGAAAGGCGATAACGATAACTAATATGGAAGCAATTTACACTTTTTTTAATATAGGTATAGTTGGTCTATTGTTTGGAACAAGAGCTGAGGATACTGCGGGTAATGTTTACTATAATACGCCTTGGATATATATAATCCCTGCACTTGTACTTATTATAATGGCAGCTTATCTTTTAGGAAGCATAAATTTTGCCACGTTTATCTCAAAGAAAAAATATAAAGAAGATATAAGAGAACACGGCAGCGGAAATGCCGGAATGACAAACATGATGCGCACCTACGGCACAAAGGCAGCTGCTCTTACCCTTCTCGGTGACTTCCTTAAAACAGTTGTTGCTGTTCTTATAGGATACGCTGTATTTGGAACTCCCGGCGCATACGTTGCCGGAATAGGCGCAATAATAGGTCATACTTGGCCTATCTATTACAACTTTAAGGGCGGAAAAGGCGTTGTTACAGCTATCACTATGATACTCTGCACAAACCCATTACTTGCATTATTTTTGCTCCTTATCTTTGTAGCAATAGTTCTCGCAACAAAGTACATTTCTTTAGGCTCAATTATGTGCGCACTCCTCTACCCTATTTTGCTCAATAATTTCGGCGCTGTCGGTATAATCGAGTTGATTTGCTGTTTTGCTGTTGTTGTTCTTGTTGTGTACAATCATAGAGCAAATATTAAAAGATTATATGAAGGTAAGGAAAACAAGTTCTCTTTCAAAAAAAGCAAATAACTTTCTATACTTAGGGGAAAAATAATGAAAACCATCACAAAAACAATTTTTCTTATTTCAATATTGATGTTATTGATCATAGCCTCGGCTTCAGTTGTTTCAGCATCGAACGAAAATGTTACTGCAGCAGAAAGATATAAAATAACAACAGATCCTGTCTCCAAAAATCTGACGGACGATAACGTATCAACTTATCTTTCTACAGATACTGTTTCAGTAAAGACAGATGCAGATATATCATCACTTTATATCAGATTGTGGGATAATGCTGCATCATATACTGTGACCATTGGAGACAAGGTATACAAAAACGAAAATAATTTTCTTCACTCGTATTTCAAAATCCCAAGCGAAGTGAAAGACTGTAAAGAACTTACGATTACATTTGAAGAAAAAGTAAAGATTTCCGATGTTTTTGCTTTTTCAGATGGTACGCTTCCCGAGTGGGTTCAGACCTGGAGTACTCCCTATGACAGAGCAGACCTTTTGCTTAACACAACACACGCTGATGACGAGCAGCTATTTTTTGCAGGTGTACTTTCCTATTACTCATGTGTAAAAAAATACAGAGTTCAGGTAGTATATTTTACGGACCACAACAAAGCTAATGAAGCAATAAGAAGACATGAACTTCTGAACGCCTTGTGGATTGTCGGAATTGATCATTATCCTGTTATAAGCAACTTCCCCGATGCTTATTCCGAAACATACAACGGGGCTTTAAACAACCTAAAGAACGCAGGATTTACCGAAGATGACGTATACGCATTCCAAACTGAAATGCTTAGAAGATTTAAACCTCTCGTTGTTGTCGGACATGACCTTAACGGTGAATACAAGCACGGTCAACACATACTTAACGCACAAACACTTACAAAAGCTGTAGAATACGCAAAAGATCCTGAAAAATATCCTGAGTCAGCACAGAAATACGGACTTTGGAATACTCCTAAGCTCTATCTTCACCTCTATGAAAACAACAAAATCGTAATGAACTGGGATGAACCATACGAAGAACTTGGTGGAAAGACTCCTTTCCAGATGACTCAATTAGGATTTGAACAGCACAACTCACAGCACTATACATGGTTCTATACGTGGCTTAACGGAAACAACAAGAACATTACTGCAGCAACACAGATATATATGTATTCTCCCTGCAACTACGGTCTATACAGAAGTACAGTCGGTGAGGACGTTGCGAAAAATGATTTCTTTGAAAATCTTGTTAACTACGACGAACAAGAAAGAATCGAACAGGAAAGACTTGAAGAAGAATTACGCAAGCAACAAGAAGCAGAAGAAAGCAGAAGACAAGAAGAAAGCTCTATTCAAGAATCTATTGATGAAGCATCAAGGGCTGAAGCCTCAAAATTAGAATCTCAGAAACTTGCTAATCAACAATCGCAGAGTAACAAAAAAATGCTCGGTACTATAGCAATAGTTATACTAATTTCCTCTGTTATTACACTTGGCGTTATAATATTTAGAAGCTTTAAATCGTAAATCTCTTAAATAAAACTAAAAGAGTTGCAGTTCATTCTGCAACTCTTTTTTTAAAAATAAATAATGGGTACACAAAACATATCTGTGTACCCATTTGTTATGTCTAATTATAAATTAGAAATTGATCTTGTTCTGAATGTATTCTTCGAGGCTGTCGATAGAAATACGAACCTGTTCCATTGTGTCACGGTCTCTTACAGTTACGCAACCGTCTTCTTTTGAATCGAAGTCATATGTGATACAAAGAGGTGTACCGATTTCATCCTGACGGCGATATCTCTTACCGATTGAACCTGCTTCATCATAGTCAACCATAAACTTAGAAGAAAGCTTTGTGTAAACCTCTGTAGCTTCTTCTGAAAGCTTCTTGGAGAGAGGAAGAACAGCGCACTTGAAGGGTGCCAACGCAGGATGGAGTCTGAGAACTGTTCTTACGTCGCCTTCGCTGATTTCTTCTTCATCATATGCTTCAATAAGGAATGCCAAAACTACACGGTCTGCACCGAGAGAAGGCTCAATACAATAAGGAATGTAGCGTTCGTTTGTTTCGGGATCGAAGTAGCTCAAATCCTTACCGGAATGTTCTGAATGCGCCTTAAGGTCAAAGTCTGTACGGTCAGCAATTCCCCAAAGCTCACCCCAACCAAACGGGAAAAGGAATTCAAAGTCTGTTGTAGCATTTGAATAGTGTGAAAGTTCTTCGGGAGAATGGTCACGAAGCTTGAGGTTTTCCTTCTTCATGCCGAGTGAGTAAAGGAATTCTGCGCAGAAGTTCTTCCAGTATGCAAACCATTCAAGGTCTGTACCGGGCTTGCAGAAGAATTCAAGTTCCATCTGTTCAAATTCACGTGTACGGAATGTAAAGTTACCGGGAGTAATTTCGTTTCTGAATGACTTACCGATCTGAGCAATACCGAAAGGAATCTTCTTTCTTGTAGTTCTCTGAACGTTCGCAAAGTTTACGAATATACCCTGAGCTGTTTCAGGACGCATATAAAGCTGAGACTGTGAGTCTTCTGTAACGCCCTGGAATGTCTTAAACATCATATTGAACTTACGAATGGGTGTGAAGTCTGTCTTACCGCAGTTTGAGCAAACTACGTTGTTTTCAATAATAAAGGTTGACATTTCATCATTTGTCATGCTTTCAACCTTAACATCCTTGCCGTTTTCCTTTGCCCATTCTTCAATAAGCTTGTCAGCTCTGTGTCTCATCTTACAAGACTTACAGTCGATAAGCGGGTCATTGAAGTTTACAACGTGGCCGGAAGCAACCCATACCTCAGGGTTCATCAAGATCGCACTGTCAAGACCCACGTTAAGCTTGGACTCCTGAACAAACTTCTTCCACCAAGCCTTTTTAACGTTGTTCTTTACTTCAACGCCAAGAGGGCCGTAGTCCCAAGAGTTTGCAAGACCTCCGTATATTTCTGAACCGCTGAATACAAATCCGCGATTCTTACATAATGCAACGATTTTTTCCATCGTCTTTTCTGTGTTATTCATTACGATACAACTCCTATATGTAATTTAATATTTATTATTCAACATAATATACAAATTTTATTATAACAGATAAAAACAAAAAAATCAAGCATAAAAGCAATCATTTTTCAATATACCCTGAAATTCTTTACGTTTTATAAAAACAAAAAAACTACTGAATAATTATTCTTTCGTATAATGCAAAAAAGTATCGACAAAATATTAAAAAAGTGATACAATATATATTATGAATTTTTATTTTTCGAAAGGACAAAAAAATGGATCTTATTATCCCGATTATTCTGTTTATTATTGGTCTGGTTTTTCTTATCAAAGGCGGCGACTGGTTTGTTGATGCAGCTACCGGTATTGCTCACCGTTTACACATTCCCGAAATACTTATCGGTGCTACAGTTGTATCTATCGGTACTACTCTGCCAGAAGTAATGGTCTCGGCGACAGGTGCAATTCAAGGTCAGGGTGCTATGGCATACGGAAACGCTATAGGCTCTATCATTTGTAATACTGCTCTTATCTCAGCGCTTACTATTGCTATTCGTCCTTCCGGTGTAAACAAGAAAACACTTCTCTTCCCTACGATATTCTTTTTCTGCTCTGCGATATTCTATTCGCTGATCGCATATATATTCGGCGAATTTCCTCGTTGGTCCGGAATAGTATTGCTTTTGGGATTTGTAGCTTATATGACAGTCCTCATTATTCAGGCTTTCAAAGAAAGAAAACCCAAAGAAAAAATTACCGGTGAACTTATCATCGACGTACTTGACGATGAGGTCGAGGACGATAAGCAAAGCTCCGTTGGTGATTTCGTTGGATTTTTGATTGTAGGTTTAGGACTTATCGCTACACAGGTTATCAGCATAATAAGTGCCGGCGGTTTAATGACAGATATTTCAAATGTTCTCTCATTTGCATCCTTTTACCTCAACGGCATTCTCGGAATTTTATTCCTTGCCATAGGAATAGCAAAAGCCATCGCTCACGACGGCTTAAAGTTGCTTAACTCAAACGTACTGTTTCTCATTTTGGGTGCTGCAATAATAGCAATCGGCGCAACCTTGCTTGTAGATAACGGAACGATAATTGCAGAAAGGGTTGGTGTTCCGAGCTCTGTAATCGCACTGACGTTTGTAGCTCTCGGCACTTCTCTGCCCGAGCTTGTGACAGCTGTTACATCTCTTTTGAAGGGCCACAGCGCACTTTCGTTAGGTAATATTATCGGTGCTAACATATTTAATCTTGTTCTCGTAAGCGGCACTTCTATTACTATATCACCGTTTAAAGTACCGGCAGACAAATATATTTCAGGAATAAATTCATCTTTTGTAATCGATATTCCGCTTATGATATCGGTTATGGCAATTATGACACTCCCCTCTCTGATAAGAGGAAAGCTTGCTCGTTGGCAAGGTGTGTTGTTGCTCGGAATCTACGCGGCATTCTGTGTCTTCCAGTTTGTATTTTAATAAAATTATTATCATTATAAAAAATCCGAATGCTTTTGCATTCGGATTTTTTTATGTTCCCAAAACAGAATTGAATTTTCTTATTTATATAAAATATCCTTTAAATATCGTACGATCATTCAATATATCAATAACCTTAAAAGAAACAAGCTTGTTCGCTTTTGTCTCAAGTTTCAATTCAGCTTTTTCGGATACGGATTTCACCAAATTCTCAATTTCTCCTACTTGATCTCTCTTATACCAAAATTTAAGTTTTTTGTTGTTCTGACGGATAGAAATATTAACAAGCAATGTGTATAACTCAAATCTCCATTCATAATTTTCTAATGGTGCCATTAGTGCTGCTTTATATGCTCGACAAATAAAGAAAATGGCGAGAAGCAAACAAATAATACCAACTAACATACAGCACACAATAAAAACTTTATCTGAAACATTTGGGAAAATAGTGCCTTTTTCAAACAATATAGGCCCAGCAATAAGAATTATAAGCTCCAACAATCCCATAAAAAGTGAAAGTGCACTATAAACAATATATCGAACAGGTTTCCTATCTCCCATTCCATTTTTTGCCTCTGCGAATCTTGTAACCAAATCAAAAGAAGCTTTGTGTCGGCGCCCTCTGATTCCGCGAGTTTTTCCGTAATATTCTGTTGAGTCACTGTCAGTAAAATAGCAATCTGAATTATACAATATACGCCTGAGTCTTTGATATTTGGGATATTTTCTGATTACAAGCATACATCCAACAACGTAGGCAATCCCCATTGCAATGATGACCAAACCCAATATCCGCATAAAAAAGATTGCGACTTCAGACCCTGCATTTGCCCAAAGACCAACGCCCAGAATCATTCCACCTACTACAAACATGAGCAACGCAATGAAAATCATACATATCAAAATATACAAAAAATATTCTTTTTTAACTTTACCGTTGAAAATGTCTTTTTTCTCTTTCATTATAGCACGCCTTTCTTGGCATTATTATACTACGAAAGCGCAATATTGTCAATTTATCTACCGGAGCGACATGATATACGGCAAAACCGTATGATATATTTGCGATGCAAATATGATGTTGTTCCCGTAGGTCGCAATGATGTTATGTTTGCCTCCAAAAAATTAGCGAAATGACATCATTTGCCGCAAGGCAAACATCATTAAAAAACTCCTTGAGAAAAGGCTCCTTCTCATAAGGAAGTTTGATTTTCCTTGTAGAGACCGACGTCCTCGGCGACCCGTTAAGACAAAAATTTGATACGCAGAAAGCAAAGAGATACCCCGACAGATTTTTGAAAATCTGTCGGGGTTCACTATTTGATAAATTGGGATTTTACATTTTGATTTCGGTTCTGAAAAATTGTTCTTGAAAGTTGACTTGTTGCATTATTTCATCCTTGGAGAAAAATGCCCCCTCCGGTACGACAACCCATTTTTCTTCTATGTCATCAAATCTATGAATTATAGCAATTATTTTGCCGCTAAATTCTTTAATAGGTTCATTTACGCCGAGTATGTAGGCATCCTGTTCTTCTCCGTCAGCCGCCATAACACCTTCTATGTAGCCGTAGTTGACTGAATAATAGATGTCTTTATGCTTCGGGTGATACGTTCCCAAAGGGCGGTCAACGATCACCTTAACGATCTTTCCTAACATTTTAACCTCATCAAATTCTCTTTTGCTATTCTGTTTATCGCCAGTTTCGCCTTTGTATTACAGAGTTGCAAGCAACGCCGGCTTCGGGCAAAGCCCATACCCCTAAGGTTGCACGAACCCAAAGGCTCCCTCCGGGAGGGAGCTCCCGACGAAGTCGGGTGAGGGAGAGCGCGTAACAATAAAGTTAGCACAAACCAAAAGTCACGCAGGCTCCTTCCGTCACGCTACGCGTGCCACCTCCCTCTCGGAGGGAGGCTTTTCGCTAACCTCATTATATCAAAAATCGGCAGAGAAAACAAGTTCTCTGCCGAAATTTATGTGTGTCCGTAGGGGCGATTCATGAATCGCCCGTTTTTATTTTGCGTATTTCAGCGGGCGATTCGTGAATCGCCCCTACAAAATACAAACATCCTTATGAGAACCAGCCTAATCTCAAGGAGTTTTTTCTGTCATTCGTGTCCAAAAAAGAACTGGGCGAAAACCGAGGATTTTCTCTTAATTAAACGGATTTTCATTCTGATTTCATAGAATTACTTGCTCATCAATTTATCAATCCAGTCTTGAGGTAAAACATATTCTATATCATTGATTTTAATTGAATATGCCTTATCGTCAAATGACATTACTTCCAAAGGAATAACTATATTGATATCGTCCTGTATAACTCCACAAACAT
>SVRB01000001.1 GCA_015065045.1 Oscillospiraceae bacterium
GCACCACCAAGACAAGTAGCAGCTCCACCAAAAGGCTCAATTTCTGTAGGATGGTTATGTGTTTCGTTCTTGAACATCAAAAGCCAATCCTGTTCTTCTCCGTCGATCTCTGCCTTGATCTTTACAGAACAAGCGTTGATTTCTTCGGATTCGTCGAGGTTCTTCAAAACACCCTTCTTCTTGAGGTACTTTGCAGCCAAAGTACCGATATCCATAAGAGTCATAGGCTTATTCTTTCTGCCTGCATAAACCTCTTCTCTCTTTGCAAGGTAGTCCTTGTAAGTATCGGCAATAAACGAATCCTCTATCTTTACACCGTCAATCTGTGTCAAGAACGTTGTATGACGACAGTGGTCTGACCAATATGAGTCGATAAGACGAAGCTCGGACAAGGTAGGATCTCTCTTTTCTTCGTCTCTGAAGTATGCAACGCAGAATTCTACGTCGTCTTCATCCATCGCCAAAGCGTATTCCTTTATAAAGCCCTTAAAATCGGGTCTTGTCATATTTACAAAACCGTCGATAGTAGGAACCATATCGGGCATTTCGTGCTTATCCTCAAGAGATGCGGGCATTTCAAATGATGCTTCGCGGCTCTCTACGGGGTTGATCACATATTTCTTTATGCTTTCAAATTCGTCAGCAGATATATCTCCTGACAAAATGTAAATCTTAGCAGTCTTTACAATAGGTCTGTCGCCCTGTGTAAGAATCTGAATACACTGTGAGCATGAGTCTGCTCTCTGGTCAAACTGTCCGGGTAAATATTCTACCGCAAAAAGCTTGTCTCCCTCTTTGTATTCAATATCCTCTGTCGCAACGTCTGTCTGCGGCTCGGAAAAAATAGTATATTTTGCCTTTTCAAAAATCTCCTCGCTGATTCCCTCAACGTAATATCTGTTGATAAGTCTGACATTTTCAAGTCCGCCTATCATCAAATTTTCGCGAAGGTCTCTCTTTACGCCGTCCGCTTCAATTCGGTTGTCTTGCTTTCTTTCAACAAAAACTCTGAAAACGCTCATATTAAATCTCCCTCAGTTATTCTGTCTGTTTCGTTATATTTGCTCAAAACGACTTTCGCTATGCTTCCGCAAAGCGCCTTATCGCTTCTAACCTTTACGTAAATAAAATTATCTGTATGTCCGTATAAATATCCATCCAGTTCCTTCTCAAACAACACGCTTAATGCCGTCTTGTTTTCAATAAATCGCTCTATACATCTTTTCTCGGACATATTTGCCATATCCTGCATAATCTTATGCCTTCTTTCCTTTACGTCCGGCATAATCTGTTCTTTCATATCCGCCGCTTCCGTTCCCGGTCTTATTGAATACGAAAATATATGGCTGTTAAGTATATCAAGAGAGTCTATAAACTCTATTGTATCTTTAAAATCTTCATCCGTCTCACCCGGAAAACCAACTATAAAGTCCGATCCAAACGTTACGTTCGGTATCATCTCACGCATATACGATACACATCGCTCTATCATTCGCGTGTTATAACGCCTACGCATAGAATTCAGTATCTTGTCTTTTCCGCTTTGTAATGACAAATGATAATGCGGCATAGGCTTCTTCAGCTTAGACAATCTTTCGATTACGTTGTCCTTCAGATAAGCCGGTTCGATAGAACCGAGCCTTATCCTGTCTAACCCGTCTAAATCTTCAAGCCTTTCCAAAAGGTCTATCAAGCTATATCCCATTCCGCTTCCGTAAGCCGCCGTTTCAATACCAACTAAAACGATTTCCCTATAGCCGTTTGATACTATCTTCTCAACCTCGGCTATAACCTCTTCAATAGGCTTTGACCTCACCCTGCCTCGTGCTTTTGGGATTATGCAATAAGAGCACTTATTATTACAGCCGTCCTCGATCTTCAAAAACGCTCTCGTTCTGTCCTGCAGAGTCGCTTCCATAGATTCAAATTCCGAATTAAAAGGATCACCTACGTTTATGTGAGGATATCTGCTCTTTTCTCCCGTCACAAGATCTATTGCCTTTGTTACGATAAGCATCTTGTCTGTCGTTCCGCTGATATAATCAACATTTTCAATATTACTCACATCAGTCGGAAACATCTGTGAATAACAACCACACACAAGTATTCTTGCATCGGGATTTGTCTTAATTGCTCTTCTGATGATCTGTCTTGATTTGCGGTCGCTTTCGGCCGTAACGGTACACGTGTTTATTATATAAACATCACACTTTTCTGAAAAATCGCATATCTCAAATCCGTTCTCAGAAAGCCCGTCCGCTATTGCCTCGCTCTCATACAAATTCACTCGACAGCCAAGCGTGTATATTGAAGCCTTATATTTCTTGAACATTACTTTCTCCACATATACTTAATCAATATATTCTAACATTTTTTCTCGCTTCTGTAAACAGATATCTGCAAATTTTTTTATATTTATTTTTTTCTTGCTTTTTTTCTAAAAAATATGTATAATTATTTTGTTATTTTTAATTATTTTTGCAAAAAGGAACAGAAAAATGCGGACACTTACAGTAAAAGAAAACGATGCGGGACAGAGACTTGATAAATTCCTGAATAAAACTCTCAAAACTCTCCCCACATCCCTTATGTATAAACAGATCAGAACTAAAAAAATAAAAGTCAACCGCAAAAGAACCGAACCTAAATATATACTGCAAAACGGTGATACTGTCGAACTCTTTATTGCTGAAGAATTCTTTGAAAAAGCCTCTGCTAAAGAACCGTTTACACAGTTAAAAGCAAATCTTGACGTAGTATACGAAGACAAAAACATTTTGCTTGCGGACAAACGCTCGGGGCTTATCGTTCATTCCGACTCAAAAGAAGACACGAACACTCTTATCAATCATATAAAATCATATCTCTACCACAAAGGCGAATACGATCCCGAGAGTGAGAATTCGTTCGCGCCCGCCCTCTGCAACAGAATTGACAGAAACACCGGCGGAATCGTTATTGCGGCAAAAAATGCTGAAACATTGCGCATATTAAACCAGAAGATCAAAGACAGAGAGATTACAAAAAAATATCTTCTTGCTGTTCACGGAAGGCTGAATAAACCTACCGGAGTGTTGAAAAACTTTATTCTTAAAGACGAAAACACAAACACTGTAAAAGTATACGAAAAACAAGTAAAAGGCTCTAAAACAGCCGAAACAAAATACAGAGTTATCGAAGAAAAAAACAATCTTTCGCTTGTTGAAGCCGAGCTTCTGACTGGGCGAACACATCAGATCAGAGCGCAGTTTTCCTACATCGGTCACCCACTCTTAGGAGACGGAAAATACGGAATCAACAAAGACGACAGAAAATCGGGATATAAATCTCAAGCACTGTATTCTTACAAAATCGGGTTTGATTTTACTACTGAATCGGGTATTCTTTCCTATCTCAAAGGCAAATCCTTTGAAGTCAAAAAGAATAATATATATTTTCTCAGAGAATTCAACTAAAAAAAGAGCTGTAAAAGCAGCTCTTTTTTAATGATATTTTTTCTTTTTGTTGTCGCAGCAATTAGGGTCGCCAAACGGAAGCTCACCGACGTTTACCAATATTATATCGTCGCCTATCTTATCTATTTTGCACCAAGGAACATTCATTCCGTCGCATTTCCCAAACAAGCTTACCTTGTTATCACCCGGAACTATAAGCGACAATATCTTTCCGTCGCAAACGTTAAATTCAATATCTATAACGCACCCAAGTCTTCTACCGTCACATATATTTATCACTTCCTTGTTTCTTAAATCAGCTATACAACATCTATCGAACATATATCACCCGTTTTACTCTATAAAATTATGCAGATCAAACCACCCGAACCCTCGTTTATAAGCTTCTGCAACGTATCTCCAAACTTAAGTCTTGCCTCATGCGGTATCTGAGAAAGCTTACTGTTAAGCCCTTCGTTTATAAGATCATATAAACTTGTTCCAAACATATTAGACTCCCATATCTTCTTCGGATCTTCCTCAAATTCTCGAAGCATAAATTTTACAAGCTCTTCGGATTGTTGTTCTGTTCCCACTATTGGATTAAGTTCTGTCTGTATCGTTGCCTTTATCATATGAACTGACGGCGCTGACGCTTTTAGTTTTACTCCGTAAGACCCTTGTTGTTTTGTCATCTCGGGTTCTTCAAGCTTCAAATCCTCAAGTCTCGGCGTTACAATTCCATATCCCTTTTCTTCCACGTCCTTCAACGCCTGTTCGACCTTTTCGTACT
Organism: Oscillospiraceae bacterium; assembly: GCA_015065045.1. Classification (GTDB taxonomy): domain Bacteria; phylum Bacillota; class Clostridia; order Oscillospirales; family CAG-272; genus RGIG1995. The sequence goes on from SVRB01000001.1 coordinate 4,228, forward strand.
CCCTCTTTATCCTTGACATTTCTATCATTTGGGAAATAAGCTGTTCTTCATTTTCTATATCAAGCTCGGTCATTTCCCCTACTGTCTTATAAAACAAGTCGTTTTGGAGTTCTGAAAATACACTCGCGCTTCCGTTTCCTAAATCAACACCGTTTAGATTTACCGAAAGTATGTACTCATTTTCTTTTAAAGCGTCAAAAGAAGACTCTATATCTCCCGCCTTATACACCTTATTTGCGCATTCAAGCACGCTATCGGTCAAGCTTTTTCTTATTCTATGGTCGTCATCAAGTGCATACACCCAAGACGGCATCTTTACTCTTATTTCACGTACAGGAAACTCGAGCAATACCATCTCAAGTATTCCCTCTATATCTGCCTTATTTAATTCAAGGCAGTTCACCAACGCAACCGGAGCCTTATATTTTTCTTCAAGCTCATATGCCAAAGTTTCGCTCTCGGGTGAATCGGGATTTGCTGAATTCAACACGATCACAAACGGCTTATTGATTCTGTGCAACTCCTCGGCAACCCTTTCCTCTGCTTCTACATACGAACTGCGTCCGATCTCGCCGACCGTTCCGTCCGTTGTAACAAGAACGCCTATCGTAGAATGATCGTTTATTACCTTTCTTGTACCTATTTCTGCCGCTTCATCAAACGGCATCGGCTCCTCACTCCAAGGAGTCATTACCATTCTCGGACTTCCGTTTTCTATATGGCCCAAAGCCTCCGGAACTATATATCCAACACAATCGACCATTTTAACCTTCATAGTTGCATTGTTCCCCAAATTAACCATTACAGCCTCATCTGGAACAAACTTCGGCTCGGTTGTCATAACCGTCTTACCTGCCGCGCTCTGAGGCATTTCATCTCTTGCTCTCTCCGCCTCATATTCTTCCTTTATATTAGGCAAAACCGCTGTTTCCATAAACTTTCTTATGAAAGTAGATTTTCCCGTTCTTACAGGGCCCACTACACCTATATATATGTCCCCGCCCGTTCTTGTTGCGATATCATTATAAATACTTGTATCTGTCATATCTTCTTCCCACTTTCAGATTTTTCTTTTGGTAATATCTATGCTTTTATCACTCTAAATATGACAGTCTTGTTTTTCAATATCTATAAAACAAAAAATAACTTCTGCATCTTGCAGAAGTTATTTTCTAAATTACGATTCAATTAAAATATCTTCCCAAAGCTTTTCATAATAACCACGGATCTCGGAAGGAAGATCATGGAAGTACTGTGTCTTGGGCTTCTTATCTTCGGAAGGATAAAGTATCTCATTACCCTTGAATTCGTATTCTTCGTTATTTACAACGGCAGTATTGGGTGAAGCATAGCAGATATATTCTGCATTTGCAAGAGCCACCTCGGGTTCAAGCATGAAGTTTATATACATCATAGCTGCTTCATAGTTCTTTGCATTCTTCGGAATACAAATCGAATCCACAAAAATGTTTGTTCCCTCTTTGGGATATACAAATGCAAGATCTTCATTGTTGCTCTGCATTGTCAAAAAGTCGCCTGCATAATAAGGTGCGATAGCGGCATTTCCGCCCTCCATCTTGTTAAACACCTGGTCCATTACTCTGCCCTGCAACAACGGGTTCTGTTCCTTAAGCTTTGCAGCTGCTCTATCCCACTCAGCCTTATCTGTTGTATTCAAATCAATTCCAAGCAAAAACTGAGATATTGCAAAAGCATCTCTGGGATTGTTGAAAGTAAGAATATTTTCCTTATATTTCTTATCCCACATTACGCTCCAGCTTGTAGGCGCTTCCTTTACCATTGTGGTATTATAAATAAGACCTACCATACCTACGCTGTAAGGAACGGAATATTCATTGTTTTCATCGAAATAGAGACCCTTGTATTCATCGTCGATATACTTATAATTAGACAACTTTGTCGTGTCTATCTTCTGAAGCATATTTTCATTCTTAAGTCTTTCGATCATATAATCGGAAGGAATTACTATATCGTAAGATACAGCTTCACTCTTCATCTTTGCATACATAGCTTCGTTGCTTTCATAAAGGCTGTAGTTTACCTTTATACCCGTAAGCTTCTCAAATGCCTTATTTACGTCAAGCGAACCCTCGCTTCCGTCCGAAATATATTCGCCCCAGTTGAATACGTTAATCGTTGTACCCTCGTATTCACGGCTATATGTTCCCTCAAGGTTCTTTACTGTATCGTTGGTCTTTCCGCATGACGCCATCACAACCATTGAGCAAACCATTACACATACCAAAAGCAGTGCTGTAATTTTTTTCATTTATTTTCCACCCTTAATCTTTCTTTCTGACTTTTCCTGTACCACGTTTATTACAATAAGCAATACAAGAATAGTTACAAATATCAGCGTAGATAATGCATACATATCAGGCTTTACCGTCTTCTTTGTCATCGCAAATATCTTAAGCGGAAGCGTCTGGAAGTCGGCTCCCGTCGTATAATAGCTTATCACGAAGTCATCAAGTGACAACGTAAACGACATAAGTGCACCAGATATAACACCGGGCATAATTGCAGGCATTACTACCTTAAAAAATGCCTTTATCGGTGTGCAGCCCAAATCAAGCGCCGCCTCATACAAATGCACGTCAGTCTGACGGAGCTTTGGCAACACGTTCAATATTACGTAAGGTATGTTAAACGTTATATGCGCTATCAACAACGTAAAAAAGTTGAGATATTCACTTAATCCCAAAAGCTTACCTGCAAACACAAACAACAACATCAAAGATACACCCGTTACAATATCGGGGTTCATCATCGGAAGGTTTGTTACAGTATTCATCGTACTATACAAGTACTTGTTTCTCATCTTGTATAATCCGACAGCCGCTATCGTTCCGAGAACGGTCGCTATAAATGATGACGCTATCGCCAACACTATCGTATTTCTCAAAGCTTCCATAACGTCGCTCTTTGAGAAAAGCTCGTTATACCACTTTAACGAAAAGCCTGTGAATACAGATGTGCTCTTCGATTCGTTAAAGCTGAAAAACACCATTATCAACAGAGGCGCATACAAAAGAACGTAAACGCAAAAATTAAATATCTTTCCAAACGTCTTCATACTACCATACCTCCGTCTTCATCGGAGAACTTATTCATTACCGCCATACTGATGAGTATCATTATCATCAACACAAGCGATATAGAAGCGCCGAGATTGTAATTATATGAAGTCTGCATCTGTCTTTCAATCGCATCTCCAACGAGTGTTATCTTTCCGTCACCAAGCTTCTGGCTAATGTAAAACGTACTTACTGACGGAACAAACACCATAGTTATTCCCGACACAACACCGGGTAAACTGAGGGGCATTATTACTCTTCTGAGCTTATTAAATCCGTTACAGCCCAAATCCTCGGCTGCCTCAAGCAAAGACGGCTCTATCTTAGACATTACGGTATATATCGGCAATATCATATAAGGCAAATAGTTATACACCATACCGAATATAACTGCTCCGGGAGTTCCTATCATCTTTATAGGCTCTATACCAAAAGTTCCAAGAAAATTATTTATAAGTCCGTTTCTTTCAAGAATATTCATCCAAGAATAAGTTCTTATAAGCAAGTTCATCCACATAGGAAGCATTACGAGCATCATCTGAAGTCTTCTTGACATCTCGCTCTGTCTGCTTAAAAAATATGCAAAAGGATAGCTAATAAGCAACGTTATCACTGTCGCTATCACAGAATACAAAATAGAAATACCGAATATTTCTTTATATTCCTTAAGCTGAAAAATATTCTCCATTGTAAACGCTCCGCTCTTATCCGTAAAAGCATAATACGCAACAATAAAAAGCGGCACAACGATAAATATTACCGACCATACAGCATACGGTGAATTCAAAGCAACCGAACCAAGTCTTTTTCTCTTGTTCATTCGTCTACCTCTTCAAGCTCACTCATCTTATCCATTTCATCACTGTATGAGCTGTAATCACCATATTTACCTGAATATTTTGATTTCTTCATAACGTGAATTGCATCGGGCTCAATATAAAGACCAACAGTATCGCCTACTTTGCTTTCGTCTGTTGTCTGAATCATCCACTTAAAGCCTTCAACGTCTATAATTATTTCAAAATGTACGCCTCTGAAAAGAACCGACGTTACCTTGCCGACAAGCATTCCCTTTTCAACCGGTACAATATCAACGTCCTCGGGTCTGATTACCACATCGACAGGCTCGTTTGCTTCAAAGCCCTTATCAAGACAGTCGAACTGCTTTCCTACGATAGAAACCTTATAGTCGCTTATCATATTGCCGTCAATAATATTGGATTCACCAATAAAATCGGCAACAAAAGCGTTCTCGGGTTCGTTATATATATCAATAGGAGTTCCTATCTGCTGTATCTTGCCCTCGTGCATAACAACAACAGTATCAGATAAAGACAAAGCCTCTTCTTGATCGTGTGTTACATATATAAAGGTTATGCCGAGCTTTCTCTGAATGTTCTTAAGCTCGTTCTGCATATCCTTACGAAGCTTCAAGTCAAGCGCTGCCAACGGTTCGTCAAGCAACAACACCTTAGGCTCGTTTACAACCGCTCTTGCAATCGCAACTCTCTGCTGCTGTCCACCGGACAATTTTGCTACACTTCTCTTTTCAAACCCCTGAAGATTTACAAGAGCAAGCATTTCCTTAACTCTCTTTTCGATCTCCTTTTCGGGCACCTTGCTAACACGCAATCCGAACGCTATATTGTCATATACGTTATAGTTCGGGAACAAAGCGTATCTCTGAAATACCGTATTAACAGGTCTTTGATATGGCGGCACGCCATTCTCCGACTTACCGTCAAAAAAAACATCCCCCGTCTGCGGCTCGATAAATCCGGCAATTATCCTAAGTGTCGTGGTTTTTCCACAACCTGACTGCCCTAAAAGCGTAACAAATTCCTTGTCCTTTATTGACAAGTTCAAATCGTCAAGCACTTTTTCTCCATCAAACTCTACGGTGATGTTCTTAAGTTCAATAATGTTTTTAGAATTCATTTTTTTGCATCCCCCTTTGCGGTAAAGACCGCGTACAGCTTCTGTTAAGCTCTGCGCGAACCCCATATCGGGCTAACCGATGCCCCCGCAAAGAGTTTGTTACAACTATATATACGCAAAAAGCAAGCTTCAGCTTAAACATAGTTGCAGCACTCGGTTTCTCAAACTGACTTAAAGTCAGTCACGGCTCTTGTTAAGAACTGCCCTGATATGTACATCTGACCCTTAAGTAAATCTAAAATTTACCCATCATTTATAAGGCGATGATATATTTTGTCAAACCTTTGCTTTTGACAAAAATGTTGGCACAGATGCAAAAATCGTTTTTATATTTTATTATTCGTGTACATTATATTATTATAAACACATTACAGCAATCCGTCAATAGTTTTTCCCATTTTTATACCTTAATACGCAACAAAAAAGCACTGAACATCATTCATCAGATATTCAGTGCTTTTTTATCAGTAATTATATACCCATAACAGTATCAATCGGCAATGAAATAACGTTTCCCTTAGCCTCGCTCTGCATACCAAAACGATCGCTGATAGCCTTCATTATATTAACCTTATTTTCGCAGTCAGATATAATTAAGAGAATCTCCTTTTCTTCGTTCATACTGATTCCCCAGAAACCTGCTGTTTCTTCATTAATAAGCTGTCTGCTGTGAACAACTGTTCCGCCTCTGGCACCCGCTTCTCTTGCCGCTACCATCACATCACCGCTGAATCCTCTATTCATAACAGCCGCTATAAGTGTATATTTCTTTTCGTCCATATTCACATTATCTTCCTTTCCGACATTCAAATCACCGGTCTCTTCCTCGGGTTCTGCCATCTTGGTTATCATTCGCAGTAAAAGGTTATTTGCGCCCGTCACTGCAATGGTAAAGCCTATACCGCTGTTAACACCGCTCATACCAAGCTCGCTATGCAAATTACATAACAGCTTATCTGCAACGACCTTAGGCAATATACTTAAATATAATCTTTTTTCTGTACTTCCAAGCCCGAGCATATCCAAAATTTCACTCGATGCAGTTCCCTCGGCAATAACGCCGTACTGTATCGGAATATGCAATTCATCGAACATATCTTCTGCTTTTTTCGATAATTTTTCTGTGGTGATCAACACCAGTAATCTAACCGACGGATTCTTTTCACTTGCCATATTTTACTCATCCCCCAAGTCGATAATTTCGTCACTGTCTTCAGGAACAATAACAGTATCAGCCTGTTTATTGATCTTCTGCGTCTTATATTTATAAACCAAACCCATCATCTGTATTGCTATAAGCGGCGTCAATGCAACCAATGCAACAACACCAAAAGCGTCTGTCATTATATCTCCGCCAACAGCAAGACAGGCGCCTATACTGATCGGTATCAAAAACGTCGACGTCATAGGTCCACTTGCAACACCGCCTGAGTCAAATGCAATACCTACGAAAATCTTAGGCACAAACCTTGACATCACCAATGCGAGCACATATCCGGGAATCACTATATACTGTATCGGTACTCCCGTGAGCACTCGCAACATCGCCAAGCCTACACTTACCGATACACCTATAGACATACATGAGTTCATCGCCTTGACCGATATCGCACCGTCTGTAACGCTCTGAACCTGATGGTTCAAAATCTGTATCGCAGGCTCTGCCTTTACTATATAATAACCTATCAACATACCGATCGGTACAAGTATCCACTTAAATTCAAATACTGCGAGCTGCTTCCCGAGGAATGCTCCTACAGGGGCAAAGCCTAAGTTTACACCGCACAAAAATAATACAAGACCTGTATAAGTATAACCTAAACCTATCAGTATCTTCCATATTTGCTTACCATGGTATCTCTTGCATAAAATCTGGAACACCACGAAAACTGCTATTACAGGAAGTAATGATATCAAAACCTCCTCAGCGTACTTAGGTAATCCCTTTAAGAAAACAGTTGCTACATCTCTTGTAGTCTTAACATTTTCAATATTTGCAAGTGTGTATTCCGATTGCTCTGGCTTAAAAAAGCAACCGAGCACCATTACAGCCAAAATAGGACCAATACTCGATAACGCTACAAGACCAAAGCTGTCGCTATCGGCGTTTTTGTCACTACGAACTGATGCCAAACCAATACCCATAGCCATTATAAACGGAACCGTCATCGGACCTGTAGTTACACCGCCCGAGTCAAACGCTACCGCTATAAAATTCTTCGGAACAAAAAATGACAATACTATCAACGCTCCGTAAAAAACAATAAGCATCGCCGACAGGCTTATCTGGTCTCTTATTCTCACTATAGACAAAGCGAGAAATATACCAACCCCTACAGCTACAGCTAAAATCAATACGCTGTTAGGTACGCCCGGAACCTGTTCAGCCAACACCTGCAAGTCAGGCTCCGATATTGTAATTATAAAACCCATAATAAAACCGATAAAAAGTACTATCAGCACCTTTTTCGATTTTGATATCTGTACACCTATACCCTCTCCCAAAGGACTCATCGCCATCTCAGCGCCAAGCTGAAACAGACCCATACCAAATATAAGCATTACTGAGCCCGATATAAACAGCACTATATGTCCAAGCTCCATCGGAACAAGGAGCACGCTTATCAGCAGCACTATTGCTGTTATGGGAAGAACGGCGGTCAGTGATTCTTTCGTCTTTTCTTTAAGCTTCGGATTCATCTTCTACCGTCTTTCATTAGTATTTTTTATAAATAAAAGAGGGGTCATCCCCCTCTTTTAAACGTCGGCCTCTCTTTTTTGGGAGTCAACAATAAAAATCAAATTTCATTCGAAACTTATTCAGCTTCTGCTTCCTTTTCAGCGTCAGCTATGTAATCTTCAGGCATTGCTTCTTCTGCTGCCTTAGCTTCTTCAATGAGCGCTCTTACAGAAAGGCTGATCTTGTGGTTTTCTGCATCGATATCAGTAATCTTTGCTTCAACTTCCTGGCCAAGCTCAAGAACATCAGCAGGCTTGTTGATCTTCTTATCAGCGATCTGTGAAATGTGGATAAGACCGTCAACACCGGGAATAATTTCTGCGAATGCACCGAAGGGCATCATGTTTACTACCTTAACTGTAGCAACATCGCCTACTGCGTACTTTTCAGCAAAAATGTTCCAAGGATTGTTTTCTTCTGTCTTGTATCCGAGAGAAATTCTCTTTGCTTCTGCATCGAAATCCTTTACGTATACTGTAAGCTTTTCGCCGATAGATACGATTTCGGAAGGATGCTTGAAGTGTGTCCAAGCGAGTTCTGTGCTATGGATCATACCGTCTACGCCGCCGAGGTCAACAAATACACCGTAATTTGTGATTGACTTAACAACGCCTTCGTATTTCTTATCCTTTTCAATAGCTGTCCAGAATGCTTCTTCAGCTGCCTTCTTTGCTTCTCTTGCAACTACTCTGATAGATGCAACAGCTCTTCTTCTCTGTTCATTTATGTCAATGATCTTAACTCTCTGTTCTGTACCCTTAAGAACTGAAAGGTCTGCATCCTTTGCAAGTCCTGAATGTGATGCGGGAACAAAAAGTCTCTGGCCTTCTGCAAATACGATCACGCCGCCTCTTACGATCTCTGTAACCTTACCTGTAAGAATCTTACCTTCGTTAAAGCTTTCAACAACATTTTTCCAGTTTGTGATAGCGTCAACTCTCTTCTTTGAAAGTGATGCAACACCGTCAATGTCGCTTACTCTTGTAACCATTACTTCGATTTCGTCGCCAACCTTGAATTCTTCTTCAATCTTAACAGCAGGATTTTCAGATACTTCGCTGTAAGGAATAATACCTGTAACCTTTGCGCCAAGGTCAACCTGAACTTCATTTGAGTTCACTGCGAGTACAATACCCTTTACGATCTCACCTGTATTTAAAGTTTTGAAAGATTCCTCAAGCATTGCAGCAAAGCTGTTTTCATCGTTTATTTCAAAGGACTGCTGAGTCAAGTCCTTTTCGATGTTGTTCATTGTGTTTTCGCTCATTTTGTTTTTTACCTCCTGTATGATACTGCCCGGAGTTGATGCCCCTGCAGATATACCCACTTTCATATTTTTTCTCAACAAGTCAAGTCGAAGCTCCGTCGCATTTTCAACCAAAATCGTATTCGGCTGATATTTTCTCGCAGTATCAAAAAGCTTGTTTGTATTGGAGCTGTTTCTGCCCCCTATTATAACCATAAAATCCACTTTTTGTGCCAATAATTCCGTTTCCATCTGTCGATTTTCGGTAACAGAACATATTGTATCAAAAATATATGAATTTGTATATAGTTTTTCAAGAATTTTTTGTGTTTTTTTCCATTCTGTTAGATTTTGTGTTGTCTGAGACACTACAACAACCTTTTTTTGTGCATTTTTATCACAATCAAGCTGTTTTTCGAGGTCCTTCTCGTTTTTAAACACAACAACCTTGCCCTTTGCAAAACTTACGATACCCTTTACCTCGGGATGATCGGGATCTCCGTAAACAAAAAGCAACGAATCTTCGTCTGCATTATCCTTTACTATTTTGTGTATCTTCTTCACATAAGGACACGCGCAATCAAGCATATCGAAATTCGGATTTTTACTTGAAAACTCCTCTAATTTCTCATACACCTCTTGCGTAACGCCATGCGCTCTCACGACCACCGTACAAGGATTATTTTCATCACATTCCTCAAATACTCGGTCCAAGTCATTTTCTGATATAACCTTTACATTCTTCGACTCAAGATCCTCGCATATTGTCGGATTATGAATCAAATTTCCCAACGTATAAATATTATGCTTCGGCTTTTCTTCAATAAGTCTGTACACCGAATTAACAGCTCTGTCAACACCAAAGCAAAAGCCTGCATTTTTCGCTATCTCAATATACATAACACTTATCTCTTTTCTGCAATCGAGCTATTGAGCTCAATAATTTTTTCAAAAATATACTGAGATGCGTTTGTATATTCGTCGCGCGTACCGTTTTCGATCTTCAAATCAGAATTCAGTATGCATTTTCCAATCTTTATATACACCTTACGGAAAGGCAATATGCGGTTTTTCTTCGTCTTTATAAGCACAGGCAAAACGTCGGATTTCGAGCGGTGGGCAACCATACCTACTCCCGATTTAACCTCTGTTTCGGTAATTTCCTTACCAATATATCTCGTTCCCTGAGGAAACATACCAACCGCATCCCCATCAACCAACAATTTTATTGCAGTCTTGATTGCTGACGGGTCGGCTGAGCCTCTTGTTACGGGAAACGCGCCTAATGTCTTTATCAAAACGTTAAGCAACGGTATCTTAAAAAGCGAAGCCTTTGCCATAAATCTTATCTGTCTGTCAAAAACCACACCCAAAACTATCGGGTCCCAGTTAGATAAATGGTTAGGGCATACAAGCACTGCACCCTCTTTTGGTATATTCTCTTCCCCTTCAGTCTCTATCCTAAAAAGGAATCGCACAAAGCCTTGTACCAGCTTCTTTAAAAATGCGTACAATTTCATATTGTAATACTCTCTTAACTAAATCTTATTTCAAAGTCTCGTCTATAATTCCAAGTATTTTTGAAATAGTTTCTTCAATATTCAAATCCGAGCTATCAAGCATAATCGCATCATCAGCGGGAACAGCAGGAGCAATCGATCTTGTTCTATCGTTCTCGTCTCTCTTTTGCATATCCGAAAGAACTTCTTCGAAAGTCGTTTCTATTCCCTTTTCTGTAAGCTCCTTATATCTTCTCATCGCTCTGACTTCATCTCTTGCAAACAAGAATATCTTCACTTGAGCATCGGGAAATATAACAGTACCGATATCTCTTCCGTCCATAATCACATTATTCTTTTCTGCAGTCGCTCTCTGAATATCAAGCAAAAATGCTCTCACCTCAGGAATCGCAGAAACCTTGGAAGCATACATCGAGATTTCGGGAAGTCTGATATCCTTATTTACGTTTTCTCCGTTAAGTAAAACCACCTGACCTTCATCAGAATGGTTAAGTTCGAGCGCTATATTCTTCAAATTTGATGAAACAGCCTCATTATCGTTTACATCTATCCCATTACGGAACATATATAATCCAATAGCTCTGTAAAGCGCTCCTGTATCAACATATAAAATATTAAGTCTTTCGGCTACAGCACGTGCCATTACGCTTTTGCCCGAACCTGACGGTCCGTCTAACGCTATTTTAAACATTTTTCTTATATTTTTCTCCCCGTAAATTAAATATTTTAAAAAATCTTACCTTGCAATATCAATAGCGGCTAAATTTGCTGTCGAAAACGCTATCTGCAAATTAAATCCACCGGTATAAGCGTCAACGTCGATCAGCTCTCCTGCAAAATACAAGTTTTCAATTTTTTTGCACATCATCGTCTTCGGGTCTATTTCCTTAACATCCACACCACCTGACGTAATGATCGCCTCTTCTATCGGTCTGAATCCGCGTACTGTGCATTCAAGACACTTCAATGTTTTTAATATCGTCTGTCTTTCTGCTCGCGTTATATTATTTACCTTTTTATCCTCGGGAATCTTAGTCAAATCAACAAAAACAGGTATCAGCTTTTGAGGCAAAAGCTCGCCCAATGAATTACCGTAATTCTTGTTTTTATATTTTTCAAAATCGCCCAAAAGTCTGCTATCAAGCGTCTTTTCATCCAATGCAGGCTTCAAATCTATCCTTACGGAATATCTGCCCTTTTGCATCGGCTTCATATGACATGATGCGCTGAGTATCGTCGGCCCTGACAATCCGAAATGCGTAAAAAGCATTTCTCCGAAATCAGAATAAATCTCCTTCTGCTTAATTTTATCAAAAACAGACACTCTCACGTTCTTCAATGATAACCCCATAAGAGATCTCGGCCATATTTCCTCGGTCTCAAGAGGCACAAGCGAAGGCTTAGGCTCAATTATATTTATGCCCAATCTTTCAGCAAACAAAAAACCATCTCCGTCAGAACCCGTCTGCGGATATGATTTTCCGCCCGTACATACGGCAACCTTATCGTAAAGCACGGTCTTACCTGCAACAATAACGCCCTTTATGCATCCGTCTTCAACCACCAGATCATCGACCGCTTCGTACACGATTTTTACTCCGTTCTTCTTACAAAAATCACGCAAAGCGTCAACTATATCAAAAGATCTGTCACTTACGGGAAATACTCTGTTTCCTCGTTCGGTCTTTAATTCTACCCCCATATTTTCAAAAAAAGCCATTGTATCTTCGGATGTAAAATTTGAATATGCCGCATAAAGAAAACGAGGATTTGTCGGTACGTTTTCAATAAACGTATTCCTATCGCAGTTATTTGTTACGTTACATCTTCCCTTGCCTGTTATAGCAAGCTTTCTGCCGACTGCGCTCTTCTTTTCGTAAAGGGTAACGTCACAGCCGAGCTCTGCTGCCTTTCCGGCGCACATAAGCCCTGCCGCTCCGCCTCCTATTACACAAACCTTTGTTCTGTCAAAGCTCATTTTATACCGATATCACGTCTGTAGTGCATCTTTTCAAACGTTACGTTTTCGAGTGCGCTATATGACTTTGCAATAGCTTCATCAAGTGTTTTTCCCATTGATGTAACACCCAAAACTCTACCGCCTGCCGTATATATCTTTCCGTCTTCTGCCTTTGTTCCTGCATGGTACACAAAAGCTTCTCCGTTCTTAAATACATCGCTGTCAAGACCGAATATTTCCTTACCTGTTTCATACTTTGAAGGATATCCGCCCGATGCCAAAACGATACAAACTGCTGCATCCTCTGACCATTCAATCTCAATCTCATCAAGCTTTTCGTCGATAACAGCGTTTATAATATCAACAAAGTCAGTCTTAAGTCTGGGAAGCACTGCCTGTGTTTCGGGGTCACCGAATCTTGCGTTATATTCTATAACCTTGGGGCCCTTGGGAGTAAGCATAAGTCCAAAGTATATAACTCCCTTGAACGTTCTTCCCTCTTCATTCATTGCATCTATTGTGGGCTTGAATATAGTCTTAAAGCACTCGTCTGCTATTTCCTTTGTATAATTTCTGCTGGGAGAGAATGCGCCCATACCACCGGTATTAAGTCCCTTATCGTTATCAAGCGCTCTCTTGTGGTCCTGCGCTGAAACCATAGGAACAACGGTCTTTCCGTCTGTAAATGCAAGCACGGACACCTCGGGTCCTGTCAAAAATTCTTCAATTACAACTCTGCTTCCCGATTCACCGAACACCTTATCGCACATAATGCTCTTTATAGCATCTTCTGCCTGAGCATAATCCTCAGCAATAATTACACCCTTACCGAGCGCAAGTCCATCAGCCTTTATAACTGTCGGATAATCATTCTGAGCCTTTATGTATTCAAGAGCCTTTTCTGCTTCATAAAACACTTCATATCCGGCTGTCGGAATATTATATTTCTTCATCAAATCCTTGGAGAATACTTTGCTTCCCTCAATTATTGCAGCGCACTGACGGGGACCGAATGCTCTTATTCCCTTAGCCTCAAGCGCGTCAACTGTACCCAACATAAGCGGGTCATCGGGAGCAACAAATACTAAGTCCATCTTATATTCTTCAGCAATATTTACAATCCCTTCAACGTCTGTAGCTTTTACAGGCAAGCACTTTGCGATTGATGCAATACCACCGTTTCCCGGAGCGCAAAACAGTTCGGGTGCATATTTACTTTCGGACAATTTCTTTACTATAGCGTGTTCTCTTCCGCCGCTTCCTACAACCAGTATCTTCATATTATTCCTCCAAAATACATTTACAAATAAATATAATTATATATATTTTACAATACAATAAACCAAAAGTCAATAAAACAGCCACAAATAAAAGCGGATATCGCCCTCTTTTTTTGAACGATATCCGCTATTTCTTTTAAAGTATTCCAAGTCCCTCGAGCAAAAACTTGAACGCCATAACCACGAGAATTATACCGCCGGCCATTTCTGCCTTGGATTTATATTTTGTACCAAACACGTTTCCGATCTTTGCACCGACAAAAGAAAACAAAAATGTCGTTACACCTATTACCGCTACGGTCGAAAAAATCTCGACGTTTTCCATTGACAACGCCACGCCTGCTGCCATAGCGTCAATACTCGTCGCAATCGCAAGTACGACCATCGTCTTGAAATCAAGCGCCGCGTCAACACATTCTTCGTCCTTACCAAACGCTTCTTTGAGCATATTTATTCCTATCATACACAAAAGTACGAAAGCTACCCAATGGTCAACTGCCTCTATGTAATCCTTGAACATACTCCCGAGAAAAAAACCTATAAGCGGCATCAACGCCTGAAACAATCCGAAATAAACACCGACCTTTACTGCGTGTCTTATCTTAAATCCCTTCTCAAGCGAAAGCCCCTTACATATTGCAACAGCAAAAGCATCCATTGACAAGCCCACTGCGGTAGCTAAAATTGCTATAATTCCCATTTAATCCTCTTTTCTTAAACTATTCCATTTATGTTCTTTATTATTTCTTCAAACGAACCACACACAACACAACCCGTCTTTTTTAAAGTTGCTTCATCCGTATGCCCCTTTGAATACAAGATACAGTCTGCTCCGATCGTCTTTGCCGTTTCAAAGTCATGCAACGTATCGCCTATCAGCACACACTCGGTAGGATCAATCTTTTCGTTTTCTATAAGTCTTACTGCACGTTCAGTCTTGCTCCCTGCCTCGTGATCATTTGCCGCATCGATTTTTTCAAAGCAACCGCATACATCAAATTTTCTCGCATATTTCATAAGGTCGTCTACGTTCGCGGCAGATAATATATACTGCTTAACTCCGTTCTTACAGAGTATATCAACGGCATTTCTCGCACCATTTGCAAGGTCTATTTCACTTTCGTGTTTTATGTATAACTCTCCAAACAGAGGCTTTATAACCTCCATGGAAACAACGTTAAAATCAAATATTCGTTCGTAAAATTTGTATATCGGCGTATCTATGTATGAATAATAAGTTTCAAGATCAAGCTGTGGTTTGCCATACATTTCAAGCATATCGTTCACAGCTCTGATCGACGCGTCAAGATCGTCAAGCAACGTTCCGTTCCAATCCCATATAACGTATCGATATTTCATATATCACCTATATGCCTCAACGATATTTATCATCATTTCAACAGCCTTATCCATATCCTCAACAACGGCGTACTCGTGTCTGCCGTGATGATTACCCGATCCTGTTCCCAAATTCGGACAAGGTAGTCCCATAAATGACAGCTGCGCACCGTCGGTTCCACCACGTATCGCGCACACGTCAACTACCCCTCCTGCTTTTATTACGGCAGATTCTGCATTTTCTATCAAATGCTTGTGCGGCAATATCTTTTCAGCCATATTGCTGTATCTTTCAAACAGCTCGACCTTCACTGTATCTTCACCGTATTTAGCATTGAGGTATTCGCCTATTTTCACAAATATTTCTCTCTTCTTTTGCATCTGTTCCTTATCAAAATCACGCAAAAGATATCTCATTTCTGCCCTCTCAACATCTGACGTCATATCCATCAAATGATAAAAGCCCTCGTGTCCTTCTGTATACTCGGGACGCTCGTTTTTTGGCAGCATTGAATCGAATTCCATAGCAATATTATTTGCATTTTTCATACCGCCTTGCTTTGCCGTTCCCGTGTGAACTGACTTACCGAAAACAGTTACCCTCGCATTTACGGCATTAAACGTTTCATACTCTACCTGACCAAAATCGCCGCCGTCCATTGTATATGCGAAATCTGCACCAAACTTTTCTATGTCAAAATAATCTGAGCCTCTGTTTATTTCCTCGTCAGGTGTGAAAGCTATACATACCTCTCCGTGAAGAATGGCAGGATCGTTCATCAGGCGTTCTGCCATAGTCATTATCTCGGCAATTCCCGCCTTATTGTCAGCACCCAAAATAGTCGTGCCATCCGTTACAACGAGACTACAGCCCTTATACTTTTCAAGTGAAGGCATTATAACGTTACCCTCTTTGTTAAGCACAATCTGACTCCCATCATAATCGGATATCACTCTCGGCTTAACGTTTCTGTATTCAACATCGCTTATCGTATCAAGATGCGCTATAAACCCGATTGTTTTACCCATAACCAACTCGGAATTTGCGGGTATTTTTGCATACACGTATGAACGCTCATCAACGCTTACATCACCTACACCCAACGCCTTTAACTCGGACACAAGGTATTCAGCAAATTCAAGCTGTTCGGGAGTTGACGGACTTGTCACGCTGTTTTCATCAGAGCCTGTTTCAAACTCCGTATACTTTATAAGTCTTTCGTATGCTCTCACTTATTTCGCCCCTTTTACATCTAAAAAACTTTTTTTATTATACTTCAAAAAATATGTAACTGTCAACACAAATATCCCTTTTATCATGTCATATCACACATTTTTACATATTTTTCTAAAAATATTATTTTCTTATTGAATTATTTTTCTCGATATGTTATAATAATAAGTGGTCTAAATGAAAATATATTTCTTAGTTATACCAATAATTCTAATCTTAATTTTGAAAGGAATTTAAACAATGGCAGATTTGAAATTTTCCTACGAAAACCTTAAAAAATTCTGTGAAGACATCTTCTGTAAGTTCGGTTTTGACAAAAGATCAAGTGAAATTATCACAGACGTTCTTCTTCTCTCCGACCTCTACGGTATAGATTCACACGGCACACAGCGTCTTATGCGTTACTACAAGCACCTCCAGACAGGTCTTATCAAGGGTGACGCTAAAGCTGAAACAGTTTACGAAACTCCTATCTCCGCTGTTATCGATGCAAAGGAAGGTATGGGACAGCTCGTTAGCTACGACGCTATGAACCTCGCTATCGAAAAGGCTGAAAAATCCGGTATCGGTATGGTTACTGTTAAAAACTCTAACCACTACGGTATTGCTGGTTACTACGCAAAAATGGCTTGCGATAAGGGTCTTATCGGTATTTCTCTTACAAACACAGAAGCTATCATGGTTCCTACATTCGCACGTAAAGCTATGCTCGGAACTAACCCCATCGCTGTTGCTGTTCCCGCTGAACCCTACCCCTTCTTCTTCGATGCTTCTACATCTATAGTTACAAGAGGTAAGCTCGAACTCTACAAGAAGCTTGAAAAAGAAATGCCCGACTGTTGGGCACTTGATGCTGAGGGCAAAGTAAACACAAGCGCTCCTCACGTTCTTGACTGCATCGCAGCTCACAAGGGCGGCGGTATTCTCCCTCTCGGCGGCGCTTATGAAAAAACAGGTAGCCACAAGGGTTACGGTTACGGTATGCTTTGCGAAATCTTCAGCGCTATTCTCGCTCAGGGTGTTACAAGTGATAAAACTTACAAGGATGGAAAGGCTCTCATCTGCCACGGTTTCATTGCTATAAATCCCAACCTCTTTGGTGATCCCGAAGCTATCAAGGCTCACTTCTCTTCATTCCTTGAGGATTTGCGTAATGCTCCTAAGGCTGACGGTTGTGACAGAATATACACACACGGCGAAAAAGAAATTATCGCTATGGAAGACAGATTGGCTAACGGTATTGCTATTAACATTAACACAGTTAAAGAAATGAAGAGCTGCGCAGAAGGCTTCGGTATGAGCTTCTCTGACTACTTCGGCAATATCGCTGACAACATCTAATTTCTAATGTTTCTATAAAATCCTATGTGTAAATCACACATAGGATTTTTTATATGCAAAAAAAGATAACGCTTAACAATTTAAGCGTTATCTTTTTTATTTTATGCTACAAAAGAATAGTTCTCAATCGGAGTGAGCACTTCGCCGGGCAAGCATATCTTTAAAGTAAAGGTATACTCTGTTCCCTCTGTAAGCTCGATATCCGACAAGTCTACGTTTGACAAATCTATTGTGGAAGCAAACGTTGTTCTCCACTTTGTAGATTTAGCTGCTTTATAGTAAACTGTCTGTACGTCGTTTCCGTCAGAAATCTCAACTTCAACGTAGATAATCTGTCTGTTTGACTTTACTGTACCGTTAACAACTCCGTTTGCAAGGTCTTTATCCAATGACAAATCTGTTACGATCGTTGTTTCTTCATCACTGTGGCCTGTTACAAGCTCGGGAATAGCTATCGGGATTGAACCTTCTGTAAACAGCTTTTCATAAGTATATGTGTTTTCAGCCCAACAGTTATAAAGCTTGGGATTATTTATACACTCGATTACTGTTACTGTCTGATTTACGGGGTCAACACTCGAAACCATTCTCATATGGCCGTATATACCATACTGTGTATTAGATTTATAGTATACTGTAGCATCTCCGGGCTGAAGCTGGTCGTATGCTGCATATATTGCATCTCTGCCGTTTCTTTCTAATATGTCAGTTGTATAAACATACGCATTTCCATCTTCGTCAAAGCAAGTGTAATCGCCTACTTTAACTGTATTCTGACTTGCACCTGGAATCATATCTCTTGTACCGATAATAATACTGCCGTTTGAAAGACTTGATCTGTTATTTATTATTGTATTCCAAGAGGTAATAACAGACGTTGAACAGTCTGAACCCGGGAAATTCATATAGTTTTGATATCCCTGTGTCTTATCGGCCTCTGTTTTTCCACACGGAATAACACCTGCCATTGTCTGTAATTTATTCAAATCAAGTACGTTAACCTGTCTTTCTTCACCTGTTTCTTCGTCTGTAACAGTTGTTACTGTCATATATTTTTCGAATGACTCAAGCTGTGAAGATTTGTTGTTTGTATAAGGAATTCCTGAATATGTTTTTCCTGCTTCAAAATACAAGTTTGTGCTTACGCTTGAACCTGAACCGTTATAAAGCCAGAAGCTCTCGCTCGGTGTCCATTCCATATTCATCTGCGCTCTCATATATGCAACTACCTGTGCTCTGAGAGCTGATGTGTCGGCATAATTTTGTGTTACATCGTAGTTATCAAAAGCATTTATAACGTTTGTCTGGAGATATGTCTTTGTCTCCTGTGTTGCTTCTGTTCCTGCAATTACTGCCTTTGCAAGCTCATATACATTCTTTCTTACAGGATTAGAGTAAACATAAAATGTTTCACCGTTATAAGCCAATTTCATATATGCCTTTGCAATATAATCAACCTTTGCTCTGTTTAAGGGAATGTTGCTTACCGTGCCTGAATATCTGAAACCGTTTGATGTTGTTTCATCATAATCATCAGCCTGAGGAGCAAGAACTGTCATTCCTGCTGTCTGCTCAAAATTAAGCTTAGAAGCATCGTTCAAAACGTCTGCAGTTACGCTAATTATACCGTATTCTTCGATCGTCATTCCTGACTGTAATGTGTTTACCGTGTTTGCTACAAAGCGTATGCCTTGTGCGTTTCCGTTTGTTATAAGTTCAGGTGTGCTGTTAAGTGTCAATGTGGGAACTTCGATTACTTCTACTGAGCTCGTGTAGAATGTATTTGTTCCGTATTTATAAGTTGCTGTCTTTGTTCCTGCTGTTGATGTATCGCAAGCTACTGTGAATGCTTTATCTGCAGGATCGTATTTTACAACCTTGTTTGTGTAAGTGGTTGTATTATCATATTTATTCTGATAATTCACCAAAAGCTCCGCTCCCTCTGCTACAAGAGATTCGCCCTTCAATACACTTACGGGAGTTGCGGGAGCATTGGTCATACTTACGCTTGTAATCCAAGCTGCAGGGTAAGTAATATCAAAGCCTGTCGCACTTGTAATAAACGTATCGAGCAAGAAATTCGCTGAGCTTCCGCTTGACTTTGCTGTCAATGATGCATTAGAAATATTCAATCTATATTCGCCTGCTTCATAGTTTGCAGCTGTAGAATACCAACGGGAAACCTTTGCGGAAGAATTATAGTATGAACCGCCGTACACATTTATTTCTACAATATTTCCTTCAGTTGCAAAACGGCCCTTACCTGTTGCATAAATCTGCTGACCGAACGTAGCGCCTGCATAAAGGTCGATCTGTATATCACCGTCCTGTGTTGCGTCAATAGCTCTGTTTGAGCCGCCGCATACATACCCGTTAATTATACCGCCTTCAATGCTTATTTTTACGTTACCTGTGTGCTTGTAAACAACACCTGATGCACCGTTTGTCCACATGGATCCACAGATATTTGCAAATCTTCCTGATTTAATTGTTATATCAGTATCTCCTGTGAAATTGTTGTATCTTGTACCACCTACGATGGACAAAAGTGTGCTTGAATTGTTTGTTCCGCTTGTGTTGGAAGAATCAATTCCCTGTCCCATCACAATCTTATTTCCGTTAGCGCAGATCGCTCTGAGTGTTCCGGTTGTCTTGATTGCAATATTTTCAAATTCTGTAGGTGCGCCGAGAGTAATCTGCGCAGGTTCGGAAATACCCAAGTATGCTCCTGAACCGTTTGTTTTGTAGTTCACACCGTTATAAACACTTGTAATAACGATGGGCTTGTCTGACTCAGGCAAAATAAAATCTCTGTTTGATGAGCTTGAACCGTAGCTGTCATCTCCGTCAATCACAACAGGACCACATACTACTATCGTTCCTCCTGTGTTGATCAATTTTTCTGCCGCCTGATAAAGGGCTGTAAGATAGTACTTTTTATTGTAATACTGTGAATTGGTTGAATCATTGACCATTGCCTGTCTCGCTGTTGACGGATAAAGAGGGGTATTTGCTGTCTTTCCATCTCCGCCTACTGTTGCATTGTCTGAGATAAATACAACATTATCGGACACTTCAACCGTTGCTGCTGATGTGGTAAACGTCATCGCCGAAAGAGCTGCTATAAGCACAACAACCATCGCCGCTGACATACACGCATAAAACCTTTTCATAAATATCCTCCATTTTTTATTTTTTTGTGAGCTCAATCATATTTTACAACGCGCAAATTGGTTAGTCAATACATTTTTGTTATTTTTTTCCATTTATTATAATTTTTGTTAGTATTAACAAAATATGTGCTATAATCTTTGTTACATTGGAACAAGATTTTTTTATTTAATAACACCTCATCCACCGCTACTGCGGTCCCCCTTCCCCTCAAGATTAAGGCTTTGGATTATAATTTTCATTTTTTACTATAAAAATAAAAATTCCACAAACCGTTTGTTTTGGTTTGTGGAATTTTTTCTCTATTTAATTTTTTCGACAGAAACAGTACAAATTCTAAGCATTAGTTTGCTGTAAATGTATAGTTCTTAATCGGTGTAATAACCTCACCGGGCAAACATACTTTTAAAGTAAACGTATATTCTGTTCCGGGTGTAAGCGTTATTTTAGACATATCAATTTCTGATAAATCTACTTCAGAAGCAAACGTTGTTTTCCACTTTGTAGATTTCTGTACCTTGTAATATACCGGCTGAGTGTTATCTCCATTCTTAACTTCAACTTCCAAGTAAACAATCTGTCTATTCGACTTTACTTTTCCGCTCAGTACACCATTGGAGAGATCTGTATCAAGCGACAAGTCTGTCACTATAGTTGTTTCCTCATCACTATGACCTGTTACAAGTTCGGGAATAGTTATCGGAATTGAACCTTCAGAATACAGCTTTTCATAAGTATATATTTTTTCCTCCCAACAGTTATAGAGAGTAGGATCGTTTATACATTCTATAACCATTACTTCGTTTTCATCGACTCTACAATCGGGATTATTAGGATCATATACTTCTGACACCATTCTCATATGACCGTATATTCCATACTGTGTATTGGATTTATAATATACGGTAGCATCTCCGGGCTGAAGCTGGTCATATGCCGCATATATTGCATCTTTGCCGTTTCTTTCTAATATGTCAGTTGTATATACATACGCATTTCCGTCTTCATCAAAGCAAGTATAATTACCCACTGTAATTGTATTTTGACTTCCACCGGGAATCATATCTCTTGTGCCAATAACAACACTTAAAAGACTTGATCTATTATTTATAATCGTGTTCCAAGAGGTTACAACTGACGTTGAACAGTCTGATCCGGGGAAATTAAGGTAATTCTGATAGCCAAGTGTCTTATTAGTGTTATTATGAGAATAATAATAATTTCCACTATATTTCACCACACCTGCTGAGGTTACATTAAATGTACCATTTTCTATAAACTTTTCAAATGATTCTTTCTGTGATGATTTATTATTAGTATATGGAATTCCTGTATAAGTTTGTCCTTTTTTGAAATACAAAGTGGTTGTAACACCGCCGCCTGAAGTATCCGGATCATTATAAATAAGAAAATTCTCATTCGGAATCCACGTGATATTCATCTGAGCTCTCATATAATCTACAACTTGCTGTCTAAGAGCTGCGATTGATTTTGCATCCACATATGCCTGATTTGCATTATAATTGTTAAACTTGGATATTACGTTATTATTAAGATACGTCCTTGTATCAGATGATTCATCTGAATTTTCCGCTGCAGCCTGTTGAGCAATCTTATACGGATTTCTTCTTATTGGATCAGAGTAAACATAGAATGTTTCATTGTTATATGTTATTTTCAAATAAGCTCTTGCAACATAGTCAATCTTAAAACGATTCAACGGAATATCTTCTATAGTGCAAGAATACTGACTTGCAGTATTATAATCGGTATCTCCAATAGTAAGTATTTCCATTCCCACAGTCTGATCAAAGTCAAGCTTTGATTCATCGTTGAGAATATCAGATTGAACAGCAATCACACCACGTTCAGCTATCGTCATACCTGTAGGTAAATTACCGGAATAGTTTACAACAAAACGAAGACCCTGTGTATTACCGTCACTCTCTGTTTTTATTTTTGCACCTTTCACAGAAAAATCTATTACATTTACTGTACCTGTGCAACTGTAATCACCATACTTATACGTAACCGACTTTGATCCAACTGTACTTGTATCACATATAGCAGAAAATGCCTTGTCTTCAGGAGAATACTCAATTGTTTTTGTTTTGTTGTTGTTATACTTTACAGAAAGCTTTGCCCCCTCCGCAGTAGGTTGTTTACCATTTAATACAAATGAGGGAGATTTCGGAACAATTACCCAATCACACTCAGAAATCCAAGATGCAGGATATGTAATGTCAGTTGTAGCAGGAGCATTGTTAATAAAATTATTAACTAATGTATCGGTCAATCCGGTTTTTGAAAGATTTAAATATATTTTATATGCGGACTTGTTTACGTTTGATTCATGCTCTTTTACTATTGCAGACGTTGTTGTAAATGTACCACCATAAATATTTACCTTAACTATATTTCCGGTTGTAGAAAATCCACCTTTACCTGTAATATAAATCGGTTTTTCTATTGTACCACTATGAATATCTATCTGGATATTACCATTTAGTGTGTTGGGGGTAGACTGGCTGCTATTGTATATATCACCACCGCAAACATTACCTCTTACTCTAGTCGTGCCCTGAATAGATATTTTTACATTCATATCGTTTGTATAATTTCCCGATATAGCAGAGTACGTTGTTCCGCATATGTTATTATATACACCCGATTTGATTGTAATGTCTGAATTTCCTTCAAAACTTTCATATCTTGTGCCGCCGGCAATTGACAACAAATTATTTGCTGTAGTAGTAGATGAACCTGTATTAAGGTTTTCACCCATTACAATTTTATTACCATTTGCACATATCGCTCTATTAGTGCTACCACTAGGTATGCTTATTTTCATATTATTAAACTCTGTAGGAGCTCCAAGAGTAATATGAGCTGGCGTTTTTATTTCAAGATAAGCAGATGATGTAAAATCATATTGACCATACTTACTTGTGATAACTATCGGTTTATCGGATTCCGGCAGAATAAAGTCTCTATGCCAATCTCCGCTTCCGTACGAGGAATATGCATCAATCAAAACAGGACCACATATTACTATTGTACCACCTGTATCAACCAGCTGCTCTGCTGCCTGATATAATGCAGTTTTATAGTAGTACCTTCCGTATTTATTTCCATAACTATTAGTCGCTGTTTTTTCATCAATTAACGAAGCACTAGGAGTATATGGTTTAAGCGGATTTTTCGGCGACGATCCGCTTCCGTCAGAACCGGACGGTTGCGTATCCGAAACAAACACAACGTTATCATATACTTCAGTTGTCGCTGCCGATGCTGTGGTAAATGTCATAACTGACATTGCCGCGATAACAATTACAATCATCGCCATCGACATAAATACATAAAATCTTTTCATAAACATCCTCCGCTGGAAGTTCAAAATATATACATATTTATTGTACAATATATCGCTTTTATTGTCAAGTTTTTCTGTAAAATATATAATTATAGTACAAACTTTTTATTATTTATATATTATATTTCAAACAATCAAGTATATTAAAAAAAGCTGCGTTATGATTTAACCTCATACCGTAGCTTTTATTATTCTTTATTTCTCTATCTCGTCAAGCTTTTCTTTTATCTTCTGCATATCTATAAGCATATCTTCCTTTTTTCTCGGGTCATGCAACAAAGCTGACGGATGATAAACTGCGCATATCGTAAAGCCGTTCTTCTCGTAAAACACGCCGTGTTCCTTTGTTATCATAAAATCCTGCTTTATCAATCTCTTTGCAGATATTCTTCCTAGACACACGATTATCTTCGGGTTTATCAGTCTTACCTGCTCGCGCAGATATTCTATACACAAATCCTGTTCGTCCTCTCTCGGATCTCTGTTCTTCGGGGGACGGCATTTCAACATATTCGCTATGTACACCTTTTCTCTGTCTATGTCAACAGCATAAAGATATTTATCGAGCATCTTTCCTGCCGCGCCAACAAACGGCACTCCGCTCAGATCCTCTTTTTCACCGGGGGCTTCGCCAACAAACATTATATCTGCTTCTCTGCTTCCTGTTCCGAAAACAACATTAGTTCTCGTTTCTGACAACGAGCATCTTGTACAGCTTTTGCATCTTGCCTCGAGCTCTTCCCACTTCATATCCTTTTCTGCATTTGACATAACATCTTTCCCTCTTTGTTCTATCCGAATTCTATCCGAGCGCACCTATAACATCTACAGCATTCTTTCCGACGATAACGTCCGCTCGTTCTTTTATGTAAAGCAACCATTCCTTGCTCGAAAGTCTCTTTCCAAACTCGTTTGCAAGGTCGCTTTTGCTTACGCTTTTCCTTTTTCTCCCCTGTTGGTTCTGCACTACTTCTTCCTGCAACAAAAGATAATATCTAACCGTTGCGCTATCGCTTTTGTCAGAATAAAACGAGCTCTCATTCCTATATCCGTTCCTTTTTAAAATACAGCACGCCGATATAGCATCGTCTATATTCTCAAAAGAATACAAGCAGTTCTCCCTCTTATTCCTTACGTTCGGAGATTTATCCTTTGTTCTTTTGTCTATTTTACCGTCGTTTTCCTTCTCATCGCAGTTAAGAGTTACATACACCTCACATCCGCCGTTCTTCGACGGATACACCTGTATAAAAATACGATCTGAGGTACTGTTAAATCCTGTCTTCTCCCTTGCCTCATCAAGAAGCTTTTCAAAGACACGTCTCGTTTCTTTCTTCTCGTAACTCAAATACTCGTTTGATATGGAATAATTCTCCATATCGTCTGCCGTAAGCATTATTTTCAGCTTTGACTCGCTAATCAAAATCAGCTCCATCTTCCCACTCACCCTTTACAATATCTATACATCTATTATAGTTACTAACATTATAATCGATGAGTACAAAAAATGTAACTGCAAACTTTTTGGCAAATTCGGAAAATTACGTCAGAATTCGCCCTTTAATGAACGAGTAAACAACGCCTTCAATGCGGTATCGGGATCTGCTCCGTTATACAAAATATCATACACTGCATTACATATCGGCAAATCAACGTTATACATATCCGCTAACTTTAGTATAGCCTTTACCGTATAATATCCCTCTGCCAAGCTGCCGTACTGTTCACCCTTAGCAAAAGTCTCTCCATACATTCTGTTATGGCTAAATTTTGAAAACAACGTCGCTTCATAATCTCCCAAATGGCAAAGACCGTAAGCTGACAATTCGTTTCCGCCGAGCGCTGTTATCAATCGAGCTACCTCTCTTGTTCCTCTTGACATAAGCGCGCCCTTAAGAGATGAAAGTCCCTTTCCGTCAAGCAATCCTGCCGCGATACCTATTACGTTCTTTGCTGCAGCGCCGATTTCGTTTCCTATAAGATCCTTGCCGTAATAAAAACGAATAAGATCGCTTGAAAACTGAGATATAAGATATTCCTGATACTCGCTGTTGTCACTGTCTATAACCATACAGTTCGGAATTCCCTTTGTAAATTCCTCAACGTGTCCGGGGCCTATCCACACGGCAATCTTAGTCTCGGGAGTTGTCGCTTCTCTTACTACCTCGCTAAGTCTCATACCTGTAGATATTTCTATACCCTTCATACAAAGTATGTATTCCTTTTCTGAAGCACCATACTGCTGGAGCTCCTGCATTAACCCTCTTACTGCCTGCGACGGAATCGAAATAACTATCGTCTTGTTTTTTACGGCAACATTTATATCATCTGTAATATTCATTCTATCGCTAAACTGACAAACACCGTTTGTGCGTGTTTCCATTATGCCTCTGATCTGCTTAAGATCATTTCCGTAAAGCGTTACGTTATGGCCTATCTTATCAAGATACCACGCTATACATGAACCCCATCTGCCACAACCTATTACTGTTATATCCATATATATTCCTCCATAAATCAGAGCGTTTTTTCTGTACTTTATAACCAACATTTTAGCACATTTCCACCTTAGTGTCAATACGTTCTGTGGGGAGAAAAAACAGTTTCATTTTGGTATAATACACTCCGAGCAATAACAGTTGTATATCCACTATTTCTATTACTTTTTTTAAAACGAGAGAGGTGATCAACATTATTTTAGACTACGAAAAAGCCGAGGATGAATACATCTCATCCAATCTCTCCTACGCAGCCTTAGCAAGTAAATACAACATTCCCTTAAGATTACTTGCAAGGTACGCAAAAGACAATAACTGGGTTCAAAAAAGAAAGCAATATAACACCTCGCCTGATATGCCCACGCTTGACGTTTCAAAATTAGCGCGCTCTTCAGACACCTTAGAGTCTATTATCGAAAACGCTTTCATATCCGTATCAGAAGCATCCGCCGTAAACGGAGACGTTGATACAAAAACCCTTAAAGAGCTTACTTCCACACTCAAAGAAGCCATTAACATCAAACAAAACATCTTTCTCCTCCCAATTCTCACCGAACAAAAACAGCTTGAATACGAGCAAAGAAAAAATCCCGCCACTATTACATCAGAAAACGAGATTCGAGTCATACTTGAAAACGATGCGGAGAAATACTGTATGTGAGGTGATATCTTGAAGCATATTTCTTTAGGTATTCCCAATCCTAAGCAAGCTGAGTTCCTTCTTGACAGGCATCGCTTTGTCGCATTCGGCGGAGCAAGAGGCGGCGGCAAATCCTGGGCTGTCAGAGTCAAAGCTGTTTTACTTGCGCTTAAATATTCGGGCATAAAACTACTTATTATCAGAAAAACGATCCCCGAGCTTCGCAACAACCACATTACTCCTCTCATAGAGACTACAAAAGGACTTGCCTCATACAATGATTCAAAAAAAGAGCTTATATTCAAAAACAATTCTCTTATTCGCTTCGGCTACTGCGCCTGCCAAGCTGATCTCACTCAATACCAAGGGTCTGAGTGGGACGTTATTTTTATTGATGAGGCTACTCAGCTTAAGGAAGAATGGTTTGATGAGTTAAAAGTTACCGTCAGAGGTGTAAACAGCTTTCCAAAAAGAGTATACCTCACCTGTAACCCCGGCGGTGTCGGTCATTCGTGGGTAAAACGATTATTTATCGATCGAGTATACAAAGACGGCGAAGACCCGAACGATTATAGCTTTATACGCTCTCTTGTCAGCGACAACAAAGCTCTTATGGATTCAAATCCCGACTACGCAAAACAGCTTTCCTCACTGCCTCCAAAGCTTAGAAAAGCCTGGCTTGACGGTGACTGGAATATATTTGAGGGACAATTCTTTGAAGATTTTATCGATGCTCCCGAGCATTACGATGATCGACGTTTCACCAACGTTATAGAACCCTTCGAAGTTCCGCCCGAATGGAATATCGTTCGAAGCTTTGACTGGGGATTCGCAAAACCTTTTGACTGCTCGTGGTGGGCTATTGACTATGAAGGGCGGGCATATCTTATTTTGCATTTTTACGGAAGCAACGGGGTGCCTAACGAGGGATTAAAATGGCATGCCGAAAAGGTATTTGCAGAAATTCACAGAATCGAATCAGAACACAGATGGCTTAAAGGCAAATCAATTACCGGTGTAGCTGATCCGTCTATATGGAGTGAAGACGGCGGTGAACCTATTATTGCCGCAGCGGACAGGCATCAAGTCTTTTTTCAAAAAGCTGACAACAGTAGAATTCCAGGTTGGATGCAAGTCCATTACAGGCTCGCCTTTGATAACGATGGGAAGCCTATGGTCTACTTTTTCAACACCTGCAAGCACGCCATCAGAACGCTCCCTCTTTTACAGTTCAGCAAAACCCACCCTGAAGATCTTGATACCTCTCAAGAAGATCACTTTGCCGATTCGTTCCGTTATTTCTGTATGTCAAAACCTATAAAACCACAAAAGCATATCATTACCCAATACGCTGCTGCCGACCCGCTAAACCTGCTAAACACTCAAAATTACAGAAAATACAGCTATGTATAAGCTTTATTATTCAGAAATGGAGAAAGTCTATGAAGAAAAAACACAACAAAAAAATTCCGGACAAAAAACTTGTTTCATCAATCTATCTTGAAAAAAATTCGAACGGGCTTTTCGATCCCGATTATTCTCCCGATAAAATCAACAAAAGCTCTATTGATAAAGCATACTCGCTTTTAAAAAATTATAAAGCGGGAAAAACCAATCTTGAAAGAAGGGTTACAGAAAACGAGCTCTGGTGGAAAATGCGCCATTGGGAACAGATACGCGATAGAAACCGTAAATACAATCCTGCTTCCGCGTGGCTTTTTAACGCTATTGCAAACAAGCACGCTGACGTTATGGATAACTGTCCTGAAAGCATTGTTCTCCCCAGAGAAAAAAGCGACTCCGATGCCGCAAAACAGCTCACCGAAATCCTTCCCGTTATACTTGAGCAAAACTCCTTCGAGGAAATCTATTCTGATGTTTGGTATGACAAGTTAAAAGGCGGAACAGGTGTATACGGCATATTCTGGGATCCCTCTCTTAACAACGGCACCGGAGATATTGCAATCAAAAG
Source organism: Oscillospiraceae bacterium (assembly GCA_015065045.1). Taxonomy (GTDB): domain Bacteria; phylum Bacillota; class Clostridia; order Oscillospirales; family CAG-272; genus RGIG1995. Next base: position 33,577 of record SVRB01000001.1, read on the forward strand.
ATGTGATATTTTAAATCTTTTTTGGGAACCCGGAGTATCTGATATTCAAAAATCTCCCAATCTCTTTCACGTTGAACTTTTCAACAACGACGAGCTTGAAGCGAAATATCCTTCCCTTCACGGCAAGCTTGGAACCAACGGCTTCAACGTTACCAAATACCACTACGATGATGCTGTTGACACAAGCAATAAAACTCCCGTTATCGACTGGTACTACAAAGTCAACAACAACGGAAAAACAGTTCTTCATCTTTGCAAGTTCTGTGCTGACGAGATCCTCTATTCCTCGGAAAACGACATCGATCTTTACAACAAAGGCTACTATGATCACGGGCTTTATCCCTTTGTCTTTGATAAGCTCTTTAACGAACAAGGTACGCCTTGCGGATTCGGATTTATTGACATAATGAAAGATACTCAAACGCAGATCGATCTTATGAGCGCTTCAGTTTGCGAAAACATAAGAATGTCTTCAACTGTTCGTTATTTTGCTAGAGGCGATGGTTCTATAAACGAAAAAGAATTTGCCGACTGGAGCAATCCTATAGTGCATTATACAGGTTCCGGTAACCCTAATGACAGCATGACTCCTATCAAAGTTTCCGGTATATCTCCTCTTTACGTATCCTTTATTGATAATAAAATAAACGAGCTTAAAGAAACCACGGGAAACTCCGATTTTACACGCGGTAATACTGCATCAGGCGTTACAGCCGCATCGGCAATCGCCGCACTTCAGGAAGCAGGAAGCAAATTATCAAGAGATATGATAAAAGGCTCATACAGGATATTTGTTAAAATCAATAATCTCTTAATTGAGCTTATCAGACAATTCTACGATTTGCCGAGATGCTTCAGAATCACAGGAGATAACGGTGAATATGAATTTGTTTCATACAGTAATGAAACTCTTTTGCCTCGTTCTATGGGCTCTTCATTCGGGGTTGATTTAGGAAATCGTTTGCCCATCTTCGATATCAAGGTTAAAGCTCAAAAACAATCTGCGTTTACTAAGCTTTCGCAAAACGAATTGGCTAAAGAATTTTACAGACTTGGATTCTTCAATCCTGCGCAAGCTGATCAGGCGTTGGCTTGTCTTGATATGATGGAGTTTGACGGCAAAAATATTATTGCAGAAAAAATAAACGAAAAAAGCACTATCTATTCCAATTATTCGGAAATATATTCAAAGCTTCTTGAGCTTGCCTCTATAGTTGAAAAAGACCATCCCGAGTTAAACGGTTTGTACGATGGGTTTGCTAAAAAATACACCCACTCTTCGTTCTCTCAGTCTAATTCATCTGCAAAAAAATACGCTAACACTAAAAAAAGTCTGTCAAGAATAGAAAAATCAAGACAGAGAGCGGCTAATTTGAGTACGCCGAGATAGTACAACAAAAAATGGATACTTATTTCTATAAGCATCCATTTTTATTCGCCGATTTTATCTTCTCTCCCCACTCAACTTGTCATCTAACTGACCTTACGGGGAGAGATAAAACAGATTTTATAGTATAATATCACACGAGTTAAAACAACACTCTGACACTTCGGAAAGGAACGATGTTATGAAAAAAACACTTTTACCCATTAAAATTTCTCTTCAGTTTTTTGCATCAGAGGAACTCTCTGTCGAGGATCCTTCTAATTCAAATGGTGCCGCATCACCGCAAACACAAGAAATATCTAACTCAGCTTCTGTCGACAACAACTTGGACGACAATCAGCTTGAAGAAGAGTTCGAAAAGCTTATTAAGGGCGGAAAGTATGAAAACGCTTTCAAAAAAAGAACACAGGGCATTATTGACAAGCGTTTTAAAAACTTGAAATCCCTTGAAGAAGCACAGGCAAAACAGCAGCCTGTACTCGATTTTCTCTCCAAAAAATATGGAATTGACTCTTCTGATACGGATACTCTTCTCAAAAAAATGCAGAACGATGCTCTTGCTGACAAGCCTAATGAAATGGGTAATGCTGAAAAAAACGAACTACACATGAGAAACCGCTATATTGCAAACAAAGCAAAAATGCTTCACGACAAATGGACTGCCGAGGGAGATAGCTTAAAAAGCATTTTCCCTGATTTCGATTTCAAAACCGAACTTAAAAATCCTGTTTTTTCCTCGCTTTTAAAAAACGGTATGTCTGTAAGAAAAGCATATACAGCGGCTCACTCGGATGAGATCATTAAAAATGCAGTATCCGGAACTGCAAAAAGGGTCGCCGAGCAAACTCTCAAAAGTATTCGTGCTCAGGGCAGTCGCGTTGCCGAAAACGGACTCCATAACGGCGCGGGAATAGTCCGTAAAACTGACGTATCTACTCTTACCGGAGACGAGATACGCTCCATTCTTAAGCAGGTCGAAAACGGTTCTAAAATAAAATTTTAATTTGACCTGCTAACTAAAAAATTCCTGCCTATTAAACTTTATTTTTTAGAAAAGGAGATCATTATCTATGGGAAACACAACCTCTTACGGAGCAAACAGTATAGTTCACGGCACAGAAGGTTTTATTAACGCCAACTCCGGTACTACCGAAAATTATAACGGTGGCGGCCTTTCTGCCGAAATGAAAACATTCTACGATAAAACACTTTTGGAACTCGCTTCCCCCAACCTCGTTCATATGCAGTTTGGTCAGAAGCGTTCAATCCCCCCTCACGGCGGCAGAACGATCGAATTCCGCAAAATGAAGCCCTTGGCTAAGAACGCAAACACAATAACAGAAGGTATTACTCCTGCAGGCTCAAAGATGACTGTTGTTCCGCTCACTGCCACACTCAATCAGTACGGCGATTATATTGAACAGACAGACCTTATTGAAACAACTTCAATCGACAACACTGTTATTGAAGCTACAAAGCTTCTTGCCGATCAGGCAGGCAGAACTCTCGATACTGTTGTTCGTGACGTTCTTCAGACAGGCACTAACGTATACTACTGTCCCAATAATATGGGAGAATACATGGAAGAAGTTTATTCTCGATCATATCTCGACTACGGTTCAAGACTCCGCGTCGTAGACGTATTCAAAGCAGCTGCTCAGTTAAAAGCACTCAACGTTCCTACTATTGACGGTAAGTATGTAGCTATTATACATCCTCACGTAGCATTCGACCTCATGCAGCAGTCAGGCGACGCGTGGATCGACATTAAGAAATATGCTGACCCCGAAAACATTCTCAACGGTGAAGTTGGTACATTGGGCGGCGTAAGATTTGTCGAATCTTCCGAGGCTAAGATCAATTATGGTAAGCTTCTTGATGAAAACGTTGGACATCTTAAAATCAAATCGTACACGAACAACGGTACAAATTCAGTTTCTGACGGTTGCGGAATTACTACACCATATCAGATTACTGTCGAAGGAAAGTTCGACTCTGACATTGTAGGCAGATTGATTCAGTTGAATAATCCTGCTTATGAAAGCTTTACAGCATACAAGGTAGTCGGAGCTAATATTTCAAGCAACATCTTGTTTATAGAAAACAAGCTCGGTGATGAGGATTATACAAATTTATATCTTTATGCAGGCGAAGGCGGTAGATTCGGAATTGCAACCTACTCCACATTGTTCCTCGGCCGTGACGCTTACGGCATTATCGATATAAATGGTTCCGGCACTATCGAACATATCGTTAAGCAGAGAGGCTACGGAAATGACCCTCTTAACCAGAGAAGCTCTATCGGTTGGAAGGCATTTATGGCAGCTGCAATCCTTGCTGACGAATACATTCTTCGTGTTGAATCTTGCTCTTCATTCTCTTATGACATCAAAGAAGCTAACTAATAACTAACAAAATCGGGGGCTTCTTCTAACCAAGAAGTCCCCCTTATATATTATAAAATACAACTGTTTTTTGCTTAATATTTAATATTTATATAAAGGAGTTTTTTTATGAAAAACACAATAAAAGATAAACAGAATGTTCTCAACGAATTGGTTCCGATCTTTATTCCCAAAAGATATAAAGAAGATGATGTACGTACCGTTTCTGTAAACGGAAAATACAAAACTATTCCTACAGGCAAACAGTTTTTTGTCGAAAGATACTTTGCTGAAGCAATTCAAAACTCTATGATAGCTGATGAAATGGCAGAAAAATATAAAAGAACTGTATGTAAATGAGGTGCCTTATGACATTAAGAGAGGCTATTTCAAAGTTTGACAGAGAATCAAAAAATAATATTCCTGACGATATTAAAATCGAGTGGGTATCATTACTTGACTCTGCAATCTATAACGACATAATTCTTACTCACGAAACAAAAACACCCCTTTCATTTAGCGGTTACACAACGCAAACCGACGACAATACAGTTCTGCTTGTCCCCGAACCGTTTTCTGATATATACTTGCGTTTTCTTACCATTAAAAAAGACCTTTATCTCTCCGATATCTCAAGATACAACAATGACGTTGTACTTTATTCAACAGCATATCGCGATTTTGAAAACTATTACAACAGAAATAACATGCCTATTAAAAAAACATATTATTTCAATGCTTAATCCATCTAATTTAATAGGGGGTGTAAAATGTTTTTCCCAAAATTAAAACCCTATAAACTTTCAGAAAACACAATTTCAACATTTGGTGGTATTGATAAAAATGCTGTAGGTATTGAAAATCTCTTCTTTGATACGCAAAACACAACCTCAGCAAACTTCCCTCTTGTTTCAACAAGAGAAAAAAGGGTAACTCTTACCACACTGAACAACGTCCCCTCTGCCCTTCACACAACCAACGGCATTACCTTTGTTCTCGGAAGTTCGCTGTATTATAACAACGTACTTCAATTCTCCGGACTTGACACCACCAGCAAAAAGCAAATTGTGTCAATGGGAAGCAATATTATTGTTTTCCCTGACAACTATTATATTGACACAATGACACTTAACGAAAACGGTGTCTGTAAAGAAAAGGGATACCTTAATTGCCTGACATCCTTTAATCAAGTCGATATATGTGTTTATCCTTGCATACTTGGTATGTCTTACCCCTTTATCAGTGATACACAGCCCCAAAATCCTACTGACAGTATGCTTTGGCTTGATATTTCCTCAATCCCCAATAAAATGTTTATATACTCGTCGCAATCTAACACCTGGAGTGATATTGTCCCTACGCATATCTGCATAATGGCAGACCATATACATGAAGGTATTAAAGTTGGTGATGGAGTTGAAATCAGGGGTATTGGGGACGGAATTGACGGTCAGCATATAATTGCGGGCGTTGAAGAAAGTATAATATATATTTCCGGATATATTGATAGATACACTGAAATTTCATTGGGGACTAAAGAATCTTACTCCATTGAACGCTCGGTTCCCGTTATGGACTTTGTTTGCGAACATCAAAACAGACTGTTTGGGTGCCGTTACGGACTTAACAAACAAGGTGAGTTTGTTAATGAAATATACGCTTCAAAGTTGGGAGACCCAACAAACTGGAACGTATATCAGGGATTATCTACCGACAGCTATTCAGCTTCATGCGGAAGCGAGGGTGAGTTTACGGGTATTGCTTCATATATGGGCAATGTTCTTTTCTTTAAAGAAAACAGTATCCACCGTTTGCACGGCACCAAACCATCAAACTTTACCCTTTATAATGATAATTATCCCGGAATTAAAAAAGGCTCTTACCCCTCTCTATGTATCTGCAACGGTTCTCTGTTCTACCATTCCAACGAAGGTATCTATTCATATTCGGGAAGCTCTCCCGTATTTATCTCAAGAGCCTTGGGGTTTGATAAATTTACAGATGCTGTCGCTTCAGTTGGCAAAAATATGTACTTTGTTTGCATGACTGATAAAAACCAAAACAGGCAATTATACGTTTATGATTTTATTAGAGAAATATGGCACAGACACGATAGCTCAAATTATTTATTCCTTTCAAAATATGATAACAATATTTTGGGCATTAAGCGTTTTGAAAACAAATATACGCTTGAACTTTTATTCTCATCGGAAATCCCTGAAAAATGTCAATCATTTTTCTCAAGCTCAATGAAAATTGAAAATAATTTTGATTGGTATGCAGAAAGCGGACTTATCGGGCTTTCATTTGATGATTGTAAATATCTAAACAAGCTTAAAGTTCGTGTTGAAATAGATAAGGATAGCTCGTTTTCTATCTATGTACAAACTGACTCGGAACAGAATTGGGAGCTGTTCGAAACTTTGACAACCACTAAGCTTACCTCTAGAACACTGCATATTCTTCCTCCTCGATGCGACCATTTCAGGCTGAAATTTGCAGGAAAAGGAAACTTCAAGCTATACTCTATAACTAAAGTTATTGAAAATGCAGGAGAGGTGGTATAATGCAGCTCAATATCACACTCCCCTCTCTTTCGGATATTTCCGACAAGCAAAATTATAATAAAATTAAAGGTTATCTTGAAACACTACATAATCAGCTTCAATATATGATGGTGAATATTGAAGACGATAATCTCTCTGATAATCTATCAGACACAATAAACACGGCATATCAAACAGCAAACCTCACAAAAGAAACAACTGTCTTACTTGATGATAAATTATCAAAAGTCAGCCAAACAGCTGACAAAATCAACTGGCTTATACAAGACTCAAATTCATCAACCGACTTTTCTCTTACGAGTTATGCCGCATCGTTAATTTCTGATACTATCAATATAACCGGTTACGTAAAATTCTCTGATCTCGAAAAATCAGGAAACACAACCATCAACGGAAGCAATATAAAAACCGGCTCTATTTCCGCAGACAAGCTTTCTGTAAACGACCTATCCGCGTTGTCCGTCAGAATAGGTGGTTGGTATCTTTCTCCAACCTCCATCTCAAGTAACTTGAACGGCATGGGTTCTATCTTTTTTAATTCAGCCGAATCAGAGGATAATTACTGGATCAAAGCCTATGACGTTTTCGGTGATGTATCATTTTCTATTTCAAAAGACGGTACCTGCTTTATGAATGGCGATTATATTGCCAACGGCACTGTTTCTGCCGACAAAATCACAACAGATTCAAACAAAAGACTTGATCTTTTGAATAATTATATGGGAACAAGAATCGGTAAAGAGCTCTGTATTTCTTCGCCTGATATAAATTGCCGACTTTTTATTAACAACGCTAACATACTCACCTTTGATACAGGCACCGGAAACAGCGCTTTCTCTTTTGCTTTAAACAGAAACGGCTCGTCATACAGTTTATCTGTTCTTAATGGATCCGGAACTGTTGTAGGTACGATAAATCTATAATTTAAACCATCAGGAGCGTCATATGAAATTAAAAAACAAAGACATTCTAAAATCGGTAAACTCTTTAAAATATCTATATGAAAAAGATAATATTCCCTTTTCTGCTGCCCTTGCAATCAGCGATAACATCTTATTGATTGATAAATTCTTAAGTAAATATTTTTTACAAAAAGAAGAAATAGACAATAAGCATCTCACCAAAGGCTCTGATAATACCGATACGCAAAGCACTGAAAAGTCATCTATCATCTACGGCCATGAGGAAGATTATCTCAAAGAAATTACAGAATTAAATGAAAAGATTATCGATATAAATATTAAAAAAATTTCTCCTAAAGAATTATTTAATATTTCCTTTTCTCCCAAATATATTGAAGGAATTTCATTTATGCTCGATAAATAATTATTTGATAAAGAGGTGATATTTTGTCAAACGCTTATAACTTAACAAACAAATATAAAGAAAGTAAAAAAGTCAAAGATGCCTTTGAAAAATATAATACGTACAAAAACACAAATAAGCCCAACGACTATTCTTATTCCGACTCTGAACTTTTATCAAAAACGCAGGATAAGTATTTCAATTACGGTGATTTTTCCTACGATGCCTCAAATGACCCTGCGTATATTCAATATAAGCAGATATATCAGTCAAACGGCAAAAAGGCTATGGAAGATACTGTCGGTAACGTATCTTCTCTTACAAGTGGATATGGTAATTCATACGCTTTGACAGCAGGTATGAATTCATATAATCAGTATATGGAACAGCTGAACGAAGTCATTCCCGAACTCTACTCTGCAGCCTATTCCCGTTACGAATCCGAGCTTGACAGACTTGAAAACAAGCTTAGTTATTTGTCAAACAAGGATAAAACCGAGTACGATAGATATTTGGATCAATACGACATTTATTCCAGCGAAGTCGATTCACTGCGCGATCTTTACCTAAATGAATATAAAAACGATATTGCTATTCAGGAAGGCGAATGGGAAGATGCCTATAAATATTATTCGGCAAACCTTGATAAAGAAATGTTTGACAGCGAGCTTGCATACAAAAAAGAAGCTGACGCTACTGACAACTTTTATCGTTTCTATGATCTTTTGCTTGATGCAAGCAAAAACTCTCAAGCTATAGCAGAATCCAAAAACAACAATAAAGAAACGTTGCGCGAAGATGAAATATATGTAATTCTTGGCAAATACGGAGAGTATGATGCATTGGCAGCTCTTGATATGAACTATGACAGTGATGAAATGGTCAGAAACAAAGCTCTCGCTATGGGTATAGAAAAATCATATGTCGATGCTTATTTTGATGCAAAGAAAAAGTAACAAAATATCAAGCAAAACACTATAATATAATGATATACAGGAGACTGATATGGCATATACATACAACAAAAACAATAAAACAACAAAACGACATTCCTTTATACCTTATTCGATCGAGGTGATCATATGAATCCCGAGCTCTTTATGTCACTTACCGGTGTTTTAGGAAGCTTTTTAGGCACACTTGCCGGTATAATGATCAACTCAAAGCTGATGAATTACAGAATCGAACAGCTCGAAAAAAAGGTTGACAAACATAACAAGGTTATTGACCGTGTTTACAGCCTCGAAAAACACACCGCAATCATCGACGAAGATATCAAGGTTGTTAATCACCGTATATCCGACCTTGAATTATATCACAAATAACTTTTTGAAAGGTGTTGTCTATATGAAAATAAATTGGAAAAGAAAGCTTACAAGCAGAAAATTTTGGATGGCTATAGTGGGGTTCACTACTCCGCTCATGATTGCTTTTGGCATTTCTAAAGATACCGCTTCTCAGGTTGCCGGAATAATTATGTCAGGAGCTTCCTGTATTGCATACATACTTGGAGAAGGCCTTGTGGATGCGGAAAATCTCTCTAATTCAAATTACACGCATATGACTGATTTTAAAGAATAAAAAGGAGTAGATTCAGATGAAAAAATTTGGAATAGACATCTCCAGATGGCAGGGAGATTTTAACTTGTCCGCCGCTGTCAAAGAAGGTGTTTCATTCATTATCTTAAAAGGCGGAGGAGGAGATGACGGCCTATATACAGATAGCAAATTCGAAGAAAATTACAATACCTCCAAAAAACTTAATATCCCCGTTGGAGTATATTGGTTCAGCAAAGCCGTTACCACGGAGGATGCAATCTCTGAAGCTGATTACTTTTTTAAAAACATTCTTCAGTCCAGACAGTTTGAGCTTCCTGTTTTTATCGACGTTGAGCATGAAGAAATGCTCAGCTTAAATAAAGACAAGGTTACCGACATCATAAAAAGCTGGTGTAGTTACCTCGAAAATAAAGGATACTGGGTAGGTATATACTCAAGCGTATATGCTTTCTCAAAGCATATGAATGACAAAGAGCTTGAAAAATATACACACTGGGTCGCTCAATGGTCTAAAGAGTGTACATACAAAAACAAAGACATTTTGGGCTTTTGGCAGTTCGGCGGAGACACAAACCTCTTACGCTCAAATACGATTGCAGGAGTTGTATGCGACCAAAACTATATGTATTCTGATTTTCCAAAGCTGATCAAAGAAAAAAACCTTAACGGCTTTTCAGATTTATCGCAAAATGCCCCCCCTGTTTCAGCAACGCCCCGCAAATCGGTAGGAGAGCTTGTACAGGAAGTTATTGCAGGAAAATGGGGTAATGGTAATGACAGAAAAAACAAGCTTACCGATGCAGGTTATGACTACAACGAGGTTCAATCGGCTGTTGACGCTTTTCTTTCTAAGAAAACATCTCCCTCTAAGAACAACGTTATTAAAGGCGGCGATCTTGTCAGGTTATCAGCCGATGCGGTAATTTACGGTACAAACAGTAAATTTGCTGACTTTGTTTATAAAAATTTACTCTATGTCAGAGAATTAAACAACAACAGAGCGGTAATTTCCACAGTTCCCGATGGCCCCATCACCGGTGCCGTTGATGTTAAATATTTAACCAAACACAATCCGTAAAACAAAATCTCCCGAACACACATAACTGTTCGGGAGATTTTTATTTTATTTTTGAATTATGTAAGTCGGCACGATCTGCTTAACAAGCGAACGTATATCAAACGTATCATCCTTCATACACTGTCTCATTTCATGAAGAACAGCAAAGAAGTATTCATCATCCATCTCTATAGGTTTGCCTATATGGATAAGCTCGTTATCTGTTGCCTCAAGGCCCTCTTCACTCATAAGCAATTCTTCATACAATTTTTCACCCGGACGAAGCCCTGTGAAAACTATATTTATATCCTTATACGGCTCAAATCCGGATAAACGAATAAGATTCTCTGCAAGATCCAATATTCTTACCGGCAATCCCATATCCAATACAAATATTTCGCCACCCTTTGCTGATGCCCCTGCCTGTAAAACAAGCGAAACAGCTTCGGGTATTGTCATAAAATATCTGATTATATCGGGATGGGTTACTGTTATTGGTCCGCCTGACTTAATCTGTTTCTTAAACAAAGGAATAACCGAGCCGTTACTGCCGAGAACGTTTCCGAATCTTACGGCAACAAACTCTGTCTTTGAATATTTGTCAAATGCCTGAACAAGCATTTCACAAATACGCTTACTTGCGCCCATAATATTTGTCGGGTTAACAGCCTTGTCTGTCGAGATCATAACAAATCTCTTTACCTGGTATTTATCCGCCATCTGAACCACGTTAAGTGTACCAAAAACGTTATTCTTTATAGCCTCGTTAGGACTATCCTCCATAAGAGGAACGTGTTTATGAGCAGCTGCATGGTATACGATCTCAGGTCTGTATTTCTCAAAAACCATATCCATTCTCTGATTATCTCTGACTGATCCTATCAAAACCACCAGATCAAGCATCGGATATGCTTGTCTTAACTCAAACTGGATATCGTAAGCATTGTTTTCGTATATGTCAAATATAATAAGCTGCTTAGGATTATATGCAGCGATCTGTCGGCAAAGCTCACTACCGATCGAACCACCGCCGCCTGTAACCATAACGACCTTTCCGCTAACATAGTTCATCACAGAATCAAGATCGATTCTTATTGAATCTCTACCCAAAAGGTCCTCTATCTCTACGTCTCTGATCTGCTTTACATATTCATCTAAATCATTTGATTTATCCATCATTTGATTTAATGAAGGCATAGTCTTCACAACGCATCCGGTTTTTGCACATATATCAAGTATTTCAGTCTTATCCTTTTGATTACACGACGGAATTGCAAATATAATATTTTTAATATCATATTTTTTCACGTTGCTCTCAATAGCATATCTGTTTCCGACAATACATACACCGTTCAAATACATACCGTGCTTTGACTTGTCATCATCAATAATGCACTTGAAATTATATATATTATCCTTATACTTTTGAATATGGGCCATAAGCAGGTTACATGCGTCTCCTGCTCCGATGATCATCGTATTATTATCCGTATTGGGTTTATCGCTGGAATAAACCATTACCCTCTTGTTCTTATGCTCAACAATGTAAATAATAATACGCGATATGGAAATAAGTAATGTAGCAATTATTCCTGCAGATATATGAATCTTCAAATAATCACTCAAGACCAATACGTTACCTACAGAAAGTCCCACTGATATATGGATCACGTACGATATCATTTGGGAGAAAAACAAAGCTAATATAAGCTTCATGATCTCCTGAAGCGTAGCGTAATACCACATAATCTTATACGTGTTCAATACGTATAACATTACTGCATAAGATACTGCCTGAACAATAACTCCTGATGAAGATACGAAGAAATTCTCAACAGTAAAATTCAAACTTTTTACCAGTATTACTGAAAAGGCAAGAGATACTATGGCAACAATTACATCAAATATTCTTAAAATATATGGTTTCCACTTGCTTATACGCAATTATATCCCTCACTTTTTTTAAAATTTTTTATTTTACAAATTCCTCGTAGATCGCCTTCATTGCATTGTCAAGATCTTTTTCGTTTACGCCTACGATTATGTTCAATTCACTTGAACCTTGGTCAATCATTCTGAGGTTGATTCCCGCTTTTGCAATAGCATTAAACACTCTTGCAGCAGTACCTCTTTCGCCTACCATACCGCGTCCAACAACAGCCAAGAGGGCGAGATTATCTTCAATATAAATGCAATCGGGTTCAACCGCACGGCAAAGCTCGTTTACAAGCTCGTCGCGACATCTTTCAAGCTGACCTGTTCCGAGAACTACGCTCATCGTATCAATACCCGAAGGCAAATGCTCGAAAACCATACCGTGCTTTTCGAATACCTCAAGCACCTTTCTGCCAAATCCGATAGCACTGTTCATCATATCCTGCTCGAGAGTAATTACAGAGAAATTCTTCTTACCTGCAATACCTGTAATAACGTGTTCTGTATCAACAACGTCTGTCTTAGGAACAATAAGTGTACCGGGAGCATCGGGATCGTTTGTATTCTTGATCTGTACGGGAATACCTACTGTTCTTACGGGGAATATTGCGTCCTCGTGCAAAACTGTAGCGCCCATGTATGAAAGCTCACGAAGCTCTCTGTATGTAATAATTTCAATAGGCTTGGGATTTTCAACGATTCTGGGGTCAGCCATAAGGAATCCAGATACGTCTGTCCAGTTTTCGTACAAGTCAGCATCACACGCTCTTGCTACGATAGAACCTGTTATGTCAGATCCGCCTCTTGAGAAAGTTCTGATAGTACCGTCGGGGTTAGAACCGTAGAAACCGGGAATAACTGCCTTGTCGTGTGTCTTGAGAAGGCCCTTAAGAACTGCATTTGTCTTATCTTCATCAAATCTGCCGTCTTCTTTAAAGAAAATAACGTCAGCAGCATCAATAAATTCATAGCCTAAGTAAGCAGCCAAAATTTTACCGTTGAGATATTCTCCGCGGCTTGCTGCATAGTCGCTGCCGGACTTATTCTTTATGTTCTTCTTAACAGTCTCGAACTCTTCTTCAAGAGAAAATTCTGTCATTCCGAGACCTTGGATTATTTCATTATATCTCTTCTTTATACCGTCAAAGTATACGTCAATGGATTCGTCCTTCTCAGCAAGTGCATTACACTTGTAAAGCATATCTGTAACCTTTACGTCATCCTTGTAACGCTTACCGGGCGCTGACGGAACTACGTAACGTCTGTTTTCATCTGATAAAATTATGTCGGCAACCTTTTTGAACTGATTCGCATCGCTAAGCGAACTACCACCGAATTTCACTGTTTTTACATGATCTCTGTTCACAATGATTTCTCCTCTTAACTAATACAAAATATACATTATATTATATTTCATTTTTTAACTTTTGTCAACACAAAAACCATCAAAATAACCAATATAAACACTATTATAAAGACAAATCAACCAAAATTTACAAACATACCGAGCAGGCATTAAGCTGCTTTTTTTTACAATGTGTATTTTTTTATTACTTTTATCATATATTTTTAAAAAACAAGAACAGAGTGATATTTTTTGGAAAAAGTTATATTTTATTTATTCTTTGTAATTATTCTTATGACGGTAGTGAAATATGGATAAAAGTCTCAATATAAAAATCGGATTTCCGACCATAATTTTCTTTGTGGTTTTATTAACCTATAATTTTTCTCTGGTATCAATACTTCCGTTTTTTGCTGCACTATTGCACGAAATCGGCCATGTCGTTGCCATGAAGTTATGCGGAGAAAAAATAACGACAATAACCATCCTCCCCTTTGGAATAGACATAAAAAAAGCCCCTTCTGTAACCTCGTATAAATCAGATCTTTTTATCTGTTCCGCCGGAATCATAACCAATATACTACTAATAGTCATCTTTAAAACACTGCCGCAAACGCCTAACACTACACTGTTTATAACAAGTAATTACCTCCTCATTTTTGTAAATATACTACCAATAAAATCCCTTGACGGAGGGCAATTTCTCGAAAAAATTATTTCGATAAAATACAATATCTCAACGGCAGAAAATGTTCTAACTATAACGTCGTTTATATTTATTTTGCTACTTGGAAGTGTAGCTGTTTGGTTGTTGTTTTCCTCATCCTATAACTTTACGCTCCTGCTTATGTGTATGTATTTATTCTGCGGAATTTTTTTAAAGTAACAATATCCCGAATTTTTTGCATATAGAATCATTTTTTTCATAAATTACATAAATCATAAAAAAAGTCGTTTTATCTTGTCATAAGCACCCATACCAAAACGAAACCTGCCGCATACAATAATATCAGGGTAAAGGAAATCCCGCGTTTGAAAAAACGACCTTCCCGGAAAGGAGGTTTCGTATGAACTGCTTGTGTAATCTTTTTGATTGTGAAAACATCTGGGTTATCATCGCTATCTGCCTCGTGCTCTTCTTCCTTTGCAACTGTGGCGGCGGCTGTGGATGTGGATGTGGCTGCAACTAATCTATATACAAAAAACACCTTTTGTCTGAAAAGACAAAAGGTGTTTTTAATCTCTCTCCATATCGTTTGGCGGATATATGCTGTTTTCGTATTTTTTTACAAGAGAATCGTATTTTTGTTGATACTTTTCTGTTTTTGAGATATGGTCAAGATTTTTCGGAGTTCTCTTGCCGATGATAGAATAGAAATCTTTACAATAATTGTGCACACAATCAAGTCCTTCCTTTACGTTAGTCAGCTTTGATTTGAGCCACGCAAACTGTTGAAATGTAAAGAAGCTGTCGGGCACGGTAAATATTTCAAGGCCTTGGCATTTCGAAATCAATGTCAGATAATATTCACTGGGTTCATCTTTAATAATATCAATACGTAATTCTTTCAAACAGGGCATATCCGTGATAAAACTAAAATCCTTTATATGCATTTTTGATGTAAATGAGGAAAATCCATTGCATCCAAATAAGCACAGCGATTCTATAGAGCTGTTGCGAAAAGCCGAAAAATCAGAAACTTTATAATAGTCTCTAATCATAAAGCTTTTTAATTTGGTGTTCTTTTTTACATCCCATAGTGTTTCTTGTCTTGTATTCCACTCCAAATAAACCGATTCAAGCTTTGAACATTTTTCGAGAGGAGTTAAATCATATATCAGGTTACTTTTTGACAGAATGCGAAGGGACACTACAAATTCTTTTATTAAGTCAATTATATAATCAAACTCGTCTTGAGAGTCGAAATTAAAAGTAATATCGTCAGGAGTTATCTTTTTAATTAAATCGGCGAATTCTGTATGATTATAGTATTCGCCTTCTCCTGCAAATTTTTCGTCTCCTTCTATGTCGGTAAAAGAAATAAATTTATCATTCGTTTTTTGGTTTTTGTCGGAAAGTCGGCCTTCCGCAATGAATATTATCTTGCGCATATTGTTCCTTTCGTGTCTTCTCAAAATATATTCTTGAATGTCTATACTGTTTTAGTATATCATAGATGATTCTTTTTTTCAATAATATACCATAATGAATAAAGATCGGATAATAAACACTAATTCTGCCTTTGAAGCAGGTAATTAAATTTAATAAACAATGTAATATTGACTTTTTTTGGGGGTATGCTATAATTATTTTGTAAGAAAAATTTATCAATGGAGTTGCAAATATATGAGACATACGTTTAAATTTAAATTATTTGGAAGCAAAGTTCAGATGTTTTGTGAAGAACATAAGGGAATTGTCATTGAAAAAGAACCTGATGTTGTGTGCGTATACGGAACAGATGAAAAATACAAAGATGTTTTTTGCGCTATCCCTTTGTGCCATCCTAAATTTTTAAAGGGGGCGGAATATATAGTTGATTTCTGCGAAAACGAACAGGTCAAGGTATGTGTTGGTGACTTGCAGATAATTATCGATTTCGGCAAGAAAAAATGTGCAAACAACAAATCTATTAAATGTTATGGTTCAGATAGTTGGGGTCAGGATGTTCAGCTTGAATGGAACGAAATTTAAAGCTAACCATCTTCAATATATCGAATAAAATGTTATTGTATTAGTTTTAATATTAGCATAAAAAAACACCTTTTGTCTGAAAAGACAAAAGGTGTTTTTTGGTCGAGATGACTGGATTCGAACCAGCCCTGCCCTTCCTGAAACATTGGTCGAAATGCGGCGCAAATCATTTAGATTTGCTTCCATTTCTCCCTGTTTCAGTTAAGCCTCGGCGAAAAACAGTCCACCGGACTCTTTTTCGCTCTCGTTACCCTGCGTCCCGTTCGGGACTTCGATGACCGCGGTTCGAACACTAATATACACAAACAAAAACGAGTGAACCTACGTTCACTCGTTTTTTTGGTCGAGATGACTGGATTCGAACCAGCGGCCTCTGCGTCCCGAACGCAGCGCTCTACCAAACTGAGCCACATCTCGTATTATCATACCCGATTATTTTATCAAAACAAAACCTGTTTGTCAATACCTTTGGCAAAAAACAAACGCTATGCACACAATAAAATAACCCTTGACTGCTTCATCTTTTCCTACTCTGCAGCCAAGGGTTACTTATTCTCTGTCTTGATATCTAACATCATTGATTAACCTCTCTTTCTTATATTTACGACTCACTTCAAATCCATCCGATCCTCTTTCTAACGGTTCATTTCCTACAAACATTTTCTCTTAAGCGAGATCATCTTACGTAACTCTGATCGGCTATTCTGTTTGACAGTTATCGTATTTGTTTTGAAAACTCACATCTTAAAGATCTTTACAAACTTCTTTTTGGAATCTACCTCTTTTCCCTACATCATTTTCTTACGGAAAACTTCTTCCTACACTTTGAATTATTGTGCTCATCGGGTATCGCCTTTTCTCAAACCACTTCACATACGTTATTTGAACTTCTTCAACCCCATCTCTATGTAATAGGCTTTCATTTCCGCTAACCCCTTAGCTTTCTGCCTTTTCCTAAAAGCTTCGGTTTTTGTTTACCTGTACATTGGACTCACCCTTTCTTCGCTTATATGTTACCATATATTTCACCTTTTTGCAATACACGATTTGTACAAACTTCATTAAAACTTTTTATACATTTAGCAGAACTTTGTATATATTCACCACTAAAATGTTATTTTCTATTGACATTAACACTTGTGTGTGATATAATGGTTTTGTTAGTTTGTTAAATTTGTATTGATTATAAAACAAAATCCCCGTTAGTTAAAATACTAACGGGGATTTTTTATACTATTCAATTTTTATATTCTTTTCAGCCAAGCGTCTGTCGGTATACTCTTTTAACAGAGTAAAAACAACAGCAGTAAGAGGGATAAAGAATACTATTCCTAAAAAACCCATTACATTTCCGCCAACAAGTGCGGCAAGCAAAGTCAAAAGCGGACTTAATCCAACTGAATTACCCACTACGTGAGGATATATAAACTGAGTCTCAATGAACTGAATAACCGACGAAATTACTATACACAAAAGCGCCTGCATAGGACTTACAAGGAGAATTAAGAATGCTCCGATAAAACACGCGATAAACGCTCCTACGTACGGTATAAATGCCGACAGACCCGTCATAAGACCAATAATACCAGCGTACGGTATACGGAAAATCAAAAAGCTTATGGTTATAAGGCTTCCCAATATAAAAGCTTCGATACATTGACCGGATAAATAATGCGCGAACATCTTATTAGTCAGTCTTGCAACGTCACATACTTTATCTGCGTACTCTTTCTTAATTGCAATATAAAGAAGTTTTTTTGAATGTCTCTTTACCGTATCCTTGCTGAGCAACACGTATATTGCTATAACGCAAGCAAACACAAAGCTTACGATTCCGGACACCGTTTGTGTCGCAAAATTCAAAATACTAACAAGAACAATACCTGCACCTGACGTTATCTTACTCATCAAACCATTAACATCAAACGCTGATATCCACTCTCTGATCTTAGAGGTATCTATATTATATTTCTCGAGCAGCGACATTAACTGAGGAATCTTTTGTTTCAAAAGAGCATAAATACTCTTAGCAGATTCTATAATTTCGGGAATAGCAAGTAAAGCCACTATAGATACGACCAAGAACAAACAAAGAATCGTGCTGAATAAGCTCAATATACTTATCAACTTATTGCCGGGCTTTTTCTTGCACTTTCTGAACATCCAATTATACAAACGCTGAAAAGCGCGCATTGGAACGTTAAGCACAAAAGCAATAAGAAGTCCTGCAAATATGGGCAGTATCATCTGCACAACGCCCGATACAAAACTCCATACCTTAGATATATTCATCACAACCGCAAAAAACACAATAGCAAAAGCAATTAACATCATTATTGTCTTTTTCAGATTTTTGTCCATTTCCTATTCCCCCTTTTTATTAAAATAAAGTTCTGTAAATTAACCGAAAATTCCCTTTTTTACTGTTATTTCACCAACACTAAATCCGAGCTTTTCAACCGCAGATTTTAAAGTGTCATCCGATACGTCCTTCTTTAAAACAACAACGGCATTCTGCTTTGCAAGATTAACCTTTGCTGCTACTCCTTCTATCTCGTTTAAAGCCTTTTCAACTCTTGAACTGCATTTTTCACAATGCATTCCGTTTATTTCGATAATTTTTTTCATAAACTATTCCTCTGTTTTATTTATCAAAAGAATTAACCATATCTACACGAGCCTGATGTCTTCCGCCCTCATATTCTGTGCTAAGGAATGCGTCAACAAGCTCAAAAGCAAGACCTGCTCCAACAACACGTTCACCAAAACACAAAACGTTAGCATCATTGTGCATTCTTGTAGCCTTCGCAGAAAAAGTATCTGACACACAAGCTGCGCGAATGCCCTTATGCTTGTTAGCTGCCATCGACATACCGATTCCTGTTCCGCAAACAAGAATTCCCATATTAGCCTTACCCTCTTGAATAGCCTTACAAAGCTTTGATGCATATTCAGGGTAAGCTACGCTCTCTGTAGAATTTGTTCCGAGATCTATATACTCTATTGATTTTTCCTCGAGGTGCTTCTTCACCTGTTCTTTTAATGAATAACCTGCGTGGTCACTTGCAATTACAATTGGTAACATTATTTTGCCTTCTTTCTTAAATTAGCCTTATTGTTCTTTGTTAATTCTTTCGAGTCTTTCCCTCTCTGCCTGAGGTACTCTTAAATAAGTAGGCTTCAACACTCTGTCTGTATATTCGCCGTCTTTATTTTCGTTATATTTTTTCAGCGCGGTCTGAGCAACAGAATAAGCATTCTGTTCTCTTAGAAGCATCGGTGTATCCATAGATTCAACTTCGATAGTCTTCTTAGTCAAAGAATAACCGTCACCGCATAAGTAAATATTTTCTTCGTCTATGCTTTCGAGCTCGGTCTGTAACTCTTTAAGAGGGATAGCTCTGTCCTCGGTCAATCTCTTAATATTCTGACCATCGGACATAAACAAAGCGTTGTATACCTGATCGCGACGCGCGTCCATCACAGGACATATCAAGCCTTTAAAGCCTCTTAAATTATACGCCAAAGCTTCAAGCGTTGACACACCTAAGCAAAGCTTGTTCTTACCGAAAGCTAAGCCCTTAAGTAATGATACGCCTATTCTTACCCCTGTAAATGATCCGGGACCGTCAGATATTGCAAACATATCAATATCGTCAATATTCATCTGCGCCGTTTTTAGCGCGTTCTCAACCATCGGCAACAAGGTTTCGCTGTGATTAAGCCCTGCTGTAACTGAATATATACTTATAAGTCTTTCATCTTCACAAATACAAACAGAAGCTGTTTTTGCCGTTGAATCAAGAGCAAGAATCTTCATATCTATTACTCCGTAATTTTTTCTATTTTTATGTTTCTTGAGCAACCGTCGTCTATCTTTGAAATTTCCACACGATAATAATTATCCGGTATCGCAAACGGTATATTCTCACACCATTCAGCAACGATTATGCAATTTTCGTAATCATAAAATCCGGTTGATTCAAGATCGTCTTCGCTTGTTATACGGTACATATCGTAATGGCAAATTCGATATTTGCCTCTGTATTCGTTAACCAAAGCATACGTTGGACTCTGAACAAATTCATCGGGACAGATCACGGACGCCAAACCTCTTACGAAAACCGTTTTTCCTACTCCAACGTCACCGTAGAGAGCTAAGAAAATATTCCCGTAAGAAATATTCTCCATATCCTTGCATAAAGATAATGCAAATTCTTTTGCAACAGCCTCTGTTTCATTAGCAGAGGCTGTCACTGTTTCTTTTATGAGTTCAATCATTTTTAGAACAATCCTGTAATAATACCGTCATCGTCAACGTCAATATTTTCTGCAGCGGGAACCTTAGGAAGTCCGGGCATTGTCATAATATTGCCGGTCAACACAACGATAAAGCCTGCGCCTGCGGAAAGTGTTACGTCTCTTACTGTAACGGTAAAGCCCTCAGGTCTTCCAAGTAAGGTAGGATCATCGGAGAGTGAATACTGTGTCTTTGCTACGCATATAGGATATTTCTTGTATTTTTCATCAAGAGATTCGATCTGCTTGATAGCATTCTGTGCCTGAGCTGTAAAGGTTACGCCATCAGCTCCGTAAATTTCTTTTGCAACAGTTTCTATCTTTTCGCAAATAGAAACGGATTCATCGTATATAAACTTAAAGTTTGATTCCTTTTCACAGGATTCAACAACCTTCTTTGCGAGCTCAATACCGCCATCGCCGCCCTTTGCAAATACGTCTGAGAGAGCAAATTCAGCGCCCTTATTTCTACATACTTCTTCAATATAGTTAAGCTCTGCTTCGCTGTCTGTGTCAAAACGGTTGATTGCAACAACACAAGGAACGCCAAACTTTGCTATATTATCAATATGAGCTTCGAGATTGCAAATACCCTTCTTCAAAGCTTCGAGGTTTTCTGTCTTAAGCTCAGCCTTGGGAACACCGCCATTATATTTCAATGCGCGAACAGTCGCCACAAGAACTATTGTAGAGGGCACGATACCTGCCATACGGCACTTAATGTCAAGGAACTTTTCAGCACCCAAATCAGCGCCGAATCCTGCTTCTGTAATTGCATAATCTGCAAGCTTAAGAGCAAGCTTTGTAGCCTTTACAGAGTTACATCCGTGAGCTATGTTAGCGAAGGGACCGCCGTGAATAAGCGCGGGTGTGTTCTCAAGTGTCTGAACCAAATTAGGCTTCAAAGCATCCTTGAGGAGCGCTGTCATAGCGCCGTTCGCCTTAATATCGCGGCAGTATACGGGAGAACCGTCATATTTATAAGCAATAAGAATATCGCCAAGTCTTTCCTTAAGGTCAGTTACAGAGTCAGCAAGACAAAGAATAGCCATAACTTCACTTGCAACTGTAATCATAAAGTGGTCTTCACGCGGAATACCGTCAACCTTTGAACCAAGACCGCAAATTGTATTACGCAATGCTCTGTCGTTTGTATCAGTTACTCTCTTAAAGAGAATTCTTCTCTGGTCTATACCAAGAGCATTTCCCTGGTGAATGTGGTTATCTATCATCGCGCAAAGCAAGTTGTTTGCAGCAGTGATTGCGTGGAAGTCACCTGTAAAGTGAAGGTTAATATCTTCCATGGGAACTACCTGAGCGTAACCGCCGCCTGCAGCGCCGCCCTTTACACCAAACACAGGGCCAAGTGAGGGCTCACGAAGTGCAATAACAGCATTCTTACCGATCTTTTCCATAGCCTGTCCAAGACCTATTGAAGTTGTAGTTTTACCTTCTCCTGCGGGAGTGGGGTTGATTGCTGTAACAAGAATAAGCTTTCCGTCTTTCTTATCGGAATTACGCTTAATAAACTCGTTAGTAATCTTTGCCTTATATTTTCCATAAAGCTCGAGTTCGTCGGGCTGTACACCTAATTTTTCAGCTATTTCTGTAATAGGCTTCATAGAAGCGTTTTGCGAAATTTGAATATCGGTAAGCATTATTATATGCCCTCCTATAAAAATAGTTATTTGGTATAATTATATCACATATTTTTGAAAATTTAAACACTAAAATCAATATTTTTTCAAAAATATCCATTTTTTTATATTATTTTTATATAACAGCACACAACATTACTCTTTACATTGTTTTTTATGTATGGTATACTGTTATGAACAATAACATCTGCCCGTGGCACAGCTGGATAGCGCGTCAGACTCCGACTCTGAAGGTCGTAGGTTCGAATCCTATCGGGCAGGCCAGAAAAAAGCACACATTTGTCTACCAGACAATGTGTGCTTTTTTCAACGAAATTCGCCTTCGGCGAGTGAAATATGGCTTCGCCATGTGAAATAGCTCCGCTGTGAAATATTTGCTTCGCAAATGTGAAAGGCGAATTTCATTTCACATCGAACGAAGTGAGATATTTCACAATTTCCGTAAGGGAATTATTTCACATTCGGCAACGCCGAATATTTAACTTGAATAACTTACCGATTCATGATATAATGACGGCAGAAAGGCGGTGATATTATGGCAGATTCGAAACTTCGTGACCTTTCCACAGATTTTGCGGTAAAAGTTATCAAAATGTGTGACGGTGTAAAAGGCCACCATTCTCTCATCAATCAGTTGGAGCGTTCGTCAACCTCTATCGGAGCCAACATTCACGAAGCGAATTACGCACACAGTAAGGCTGACTTTATTGCTAAGTTTCAAATTTCTTTAAAGGAGTGCTACGAGACGGAATATTGGCTTGAATTGTTTGTAAAATCTGAATTACTCGACCGCGGCATTGCAAAAGATTTATATAATCAGTGCGGCACAATTCGCCGAATGCTCATCTCCTCCATCAACACCGCAAAGGAGAACGCAAAATGAAAAACAAACCGTTCATCACCGGAATTATATCGATTGTATCTCCAATACCAATGTTTATTTTTACTATACTGTGGTGTTGGGTGTGGTTTTTTGGTATTGGTATAGGCTTGCTAAACTACGACACTGTTCCGCAATGGATACTTGTTCTCTCGTTATTACCCTTGCTGATAAGTCCGATTTTATGCTTAACGGGAATATTTTATGGCATTGTAAAAATTAAAGCAAGGAAAGCTGTGCTGGGAATTTTTTTATCGGTCGCAGGATTGTTAGAAAATTTTATCTTGATTTATGGAATGTACTATCTCGGCAGCAGGTTTTGATCTCATTACTTTTAGTCGTTTTTTCAAGTAAATCGTCCTATCAGAAGAAATGATATATCATTGAAATTTACAACTTTTTATTCAATAAAAATTTATCATAGTAAAAGGTACAAACAAATGCAAGAGTTAAGAAACAAAATACAAGACCTTGTCGATAAATACGAAAATAAACTTGGAGCAAACGGCATCAAAATTATTGTATCAAAAAAATATTTTGAAGTTGGCGTTGTTGAACATTTGACTCACAGCCATGAATTATTTGGAAGTATTGACCGTTATATACACAAAAAGAAAGAATGCAAATATAATCACCAAAAAAACAGATTCCATTGCATCGTTCTCACTTGTGTCCCCATTGATAAATCAATAAACTCAAATAAAGAATACCGAGAATATGCATTTCTTCTCAGTAAGGTATGGCGTGCGTACATTGGACACGAGCCAAAACATGTCATTTATAAAGAAAACAAAATACTATCCAAAATCGAAAAAACAATACAAAGAATTATAAAAAAATCTACCGATGTAAACGCGGATGAATTCTGTAAAAATTCTCTTCTTGATATACTTAGGTATACTTGGTCACATAAATATCTGTACAAAAACAAGTATTGTGGAAAAACACGTTTCTTCTGGAACCTTCTTTTCGGAATTTGCGTACTTGCGCTTTCAGCTATAGTTATTTTCGGAATCGAAAATCTATTTTAGTATGATCGATAAAAAATACAATAAAACACAAAAAAAGACAGAGCAATTAAGCTCTGCCTTTTTTATATATAATCAGTTATGATTATTCAATGATTTCGCTTACAACGCCGGAACCAACTGTTCTACCGCCTTCACGGATAGCGAAACGGAGACCCTTTTCGATAGCTACGGGTGTAATGAGTTCAACTGTGA
>SVRB01000054.1 GCA_015065045.1 Oscillospiraceae bacterium
GTAACCAAAGAAGGCACAAGGGAGGGGAGTTCCGATCCTCCCCTCCCCCTGACCCCACCCTTTCAAACGGCCGAGGGTGTTCCTTCCTCGGAACCCTCCTTGGTTTGTGTAAGATTTGTTGTTTATGGAAGATGATATTGGTAGGGGACGGCGCCTTCGACGTCCCTTTTTATTCAATAATATATTCAAGTTCGATGTAGTTGTGTTTCTCGCCGAAAAAGTTATAAACGGTCTTATTTCCCGTTTCTTTAAATCCGAGAGAACAATAGCATTTATATGCCGAAATGTTGGAGTCGAAAACAGAAAGAGTAACCGTCTTTGCTTTTAAATTATTTTTTGCGTAGGAAATTGCCGCTTCAAGCATTCTTTTTCCGTATCCCATACCGCGTCTTGCGCTGTCTACTATAATCAGTCCAAGCTTTATTCTATGCGGAGAAAGAGTTTGAAAAAACAAATGTCCGACACATTCACCGTTATCCTCAGCGATCATACCGAAGAAAGAATTTTTATCGGTATTGTCGTACATTTGGTTGAATTCGTCAATCTGTAAAGGATATTTTTTAAACCTATCAGCGCACCAAAGTCTAAAAGCTACCTCGTCCTTTGTCCAGCTTGCGATTTTTTCTGCGTCATCTTTTTTATATCGTCTTAAAGTAATCATAAAAAGCCTCTCAAATATCAATATATCCTCGGCTATGCCGAGGATATAATTTTTTGTCAATCTGTAAATATACCGTCTTTTTTGACAGAATCCCAATTTACGTTCAAAACCTTGATTGTTTTTACTGCATTGACTTTAGCGGATTTTTGATAAATATATCCTTCTTCCATAAGCTTGCGCATAGCTTTTGTAACGTAGCCCTTATCGATATTGTTCTTTCTTGAAACAGCCTCGACCGTTGCCCAAAACGTAGGAAAACTTCTTCTGCCTTTTCTATTGTTATTTCTTTCTGTCAAAGGCTTCAGGCTTGTGAGAATGGCTTTATAACAGCTATACAGCTCCTCATCTCTGCCGGGAATTTCGAAATAATGGCTTGCGCAGTTTTTGAGCTGAGTGCTCATGGCGTCCTTAACTCCGTAAACGAGAACCTCTTTATTGCAGCGAGTAACGAGAAAGCTGACGGCAGAACTGAAATGGCCGTCGCCCGAGAAAATAATAAACGTGTCAATACCATCTGATTTAACGGCTTTTTGATAAATGTGGTCAAGCATAATAAAATCGGTGAAGTCTTTTTTGTGATGAGAAGAAGCGTTTTGCGTTTCGACAATAGTGCTTGAAACCTCGCGTATTTTTGAAATTTCCAAACGAATAGCCGTATTTGAAAAATCTGCAAAAAAGATAATATCCTTAATATCGTAGTTAGCTGAAATCTCGTTGAACCAACCCTTTACGTCGGGCTTTTGATTATGGAGCTTGCCAAGAGATATATACCAATGCTCATAGTCAACAAAACAAATTGCGTGCGGTTTTTTGTGTGCAGACTGACGTTTAAAAATATTAAACATCAATTTCCGTACTGTCCTCCTTTCTCCGAAAAATATCTATAAATATTATACAACATAGAGAAAAAATAATCAAGAATATTTTTTATTATAAAAAATGATTTACTTTAATCTGTATAATGTGGTATAATAAGAAGAGAGAATGAAAAAATATTTTTCACCAACGGGGGAAAAGTTTATGAAAAAAATGCTTGTAATTGACGGAAACAGTATAGTCAACAGAGCTTTTTACGGAATAAGACCGCTTACCACAAAAGAAGGGTTGCACACTAACGCGATCTATGGCTTTGTGAATATATTGCTTAAGAATTTGCAGAATATTTCTCCCGATTATGCGGCAGTTGCTTTTGACCTGAAAGCACCTACTTTCAGACATAAACAGTACGCCGAATATAAAGCGGGCAGACACGCTATGCCCGATGAATTAAAGATGCAGATGCCTTATGCGCATGAAACGGCAGCAAAGCTTGGATTTTCCGTTCTTGAAAAAGAAGGGTATGAAGCTGATGATATTTTAGGAACACTTGCAAAAATGGGCGAGGATAACGGATGCGAGGTTTACGTATTGACTGGGGATAAGGATAGTTTGCAGCTTATTTCCGACACCACTAAAGTATTACTTGCGGGTAATCAGGACACTGTAACCTTTGACAGACAGAGATTTTTTGAGAAATATACCATTCAGCCCGAGCAGTTTGTTGATTTAAAAGCGCTTATGGGTGACAGCTCGGATAATATTCCCGGAGTTGCCGGAGTCGGTGAAAAAACGGCAATAAAGCTTATTTCGGCAGAGCGTTCGCTTGAAAATCTTTATGACGGGTTAGAGGATAAAGATATATCAGCGTCAGTAAAGCAGAAGCTTATAAATTCAAAGGATATGGCATTTCTATCGCAGTTTTTGGCGAGAATTGAGCGAAATGCGCCTATCGGCATCAGTCTTTCGGATATTGAATACAAGGGCTTTGACAATCAAGGCTTAGCTGACGTTTTCACAAAGCTTGAGTTTTTCAATTTTATAAAAAGGCTTGAATTGACGAGCGAAAGCGAAGCAGTGGAATATAAAAATATAGCTGATTTGTCTGTATTGGATAAAAGTAAATTATATGCCATAGATAACAAAGACGGCGTTTTATATATTTATTCGGACGGAGTATCGGTATCTGCAAATATTAGCGACTGTTATGGTTTTCTTGCTGATAAAGAATATAAGAAGATAGTTTTTGACGCAAAGGGATATTATAAATATTTTGACAGCAAGGATATTAGTTTTAACGGCGTATGCTTTGATGTAATGCTTGGAGCGTATCTTGCAGACTCGACGCTCGGCAATTATGATATTGAGCATTTGACCTCGTCGTATCTTAATTCTATTTACGAAAACGGAAAAACGGATAATGCGCAAATGGTGTATAAGCTATATTCTGTTTTGAATGAAAACCTTAAAGAATCGGGTATGATAAAGCTGATGGAGGAAATCGAGCTTCCGTTGGCGCATACGCTTGCAAATATTGAGAAGCGCGGATTCAGAATTCAAAGGGAGGAATTATATAAATACGGTGAGACCTTGTCGGCGGTTGCTGAGGAGCTTACGGGCAGAATATATTTTGCGGCAGGGTGCGAATTTAACATAAATTCACCCAAGCAGCTCGGCGAAGTGCTTTTTGAAAAAATGGGACTTCCGTCGGTCAAGAAGACAAAGACCGGATATTCGACAAACGCCGAGGTTCTTGAGAAGTTAAGACCTTACGCGCCTATTATTGACGATATACTTGAATACAGACAGGTGGTAAAGCTCAAAAACACCTATGTTGACGGGCTTTTGGCTGTTGCCGATGAAAACGGCAGAGTGCATACGACGTTTAACCAGACGGGAACTGCGACGGGCAGACTTTCATCAACGGAGCCTAATTTGCAGAATATACCCGTAAGACAGGAAATGGGCAGAGAGCTACGCAGATTTTTTGTTGCTGAAAACGAAGATTACGTTCTTGTTGACGCTGACTATTCACAGATCGAGCTTAGACTTCTTTCGCATATTTCGGGCGATGAAACGATGATTAACGCTTTTATCAACGGCGTTGATATTCATACGGTAACGGCATCTCAGGTGTTTAATACTCCGATCGAGGCTGTGACTCCCGAACAGCGTAAGAGGGCAAAGGCTGTTAATTTTGGTATTATTTACGGTATGGGGGATTTCTCCCTTGCTACCGATATAAAGGTTTCAAAGAAGCAGGCGGGAGAATATATACAGAGCTATTTTGAGACGTATCCAAAGGTTGATGAGTATTTGAAGAATACCGTTGAGCAAGCTAAGATCGACGGATACGTTACTACGCTTTACGGCAGAAGAAGATACATTCCTGATTTGAAGTCGGGAAAGGCTATGCTTCGCAAGTTTGGCGAAAGGGTTGCAATGAACAGTCCCATTCAGGGTACGGCGGCTGATATAATCAAGATTGCTATGGTGAATACCGAAAGAGCGCTCAAGGAAAGCGGAATTGATGCGCACTTAATTTTGCAGGTACACGACGAGCTTATTGTTGAATCGAATGTGAGCTGTATGGAAAAGGCTAAAGAGATATTGCAGAGGGAAATGGAAAATGCAGTAAAGCTTGCAGTTCCCCTTACTGTTGAAATACAAAGCGGCAAGACTTGGTACGATTGTAAGTGAACAACCCTCTCAGTCAGCTGTCGCTGACAGCGTCTCGTTGCGACTCGGTCACGGCTCGGCTCTGACATCACACTGTGATGTCATTCACTCCCTCGCCGCCGCTTCGCTACCCGTAGGGAAAGGTGGCACACGTAGTGTGCCGGAGAGGGTAAAAACAAAAGAGGACTTTTTAAAAAGTCCTCTTTATTATTTCGTTATTTTTAAGTGATTGTTGTACGTCAATAATTCTTTGATTTGACGAGCCGCGGAACTGAAGGCTTATGTCCTTCAATTCCTCAATAAACTCACCGTCAACCAGCACATCGACCATAGAAAGCATTTCCAGCGTTATATCTGTGAATGCTCTCGATTCCTTTTCGCCCGTCAATTCTTCAAACAAATATCCGCTGTACACCCAAATATTCTTCTCGGGAAGCTCTTTTTTTATTCTTTTTAAGAGATTTACGAGAGTTTTTTGGTTTTCGGGCTCAAAAGGTTCGCCCCCGAGGAGTGACAGCCCTTCAATGTAGTTAGGCTTAAGAGCTTCAATAAGCTCGTCTTCAACCTTATCCGTGTACTCCAAGCCAAAGTTAAAGTTCCACGTTTCCGGATTAAAGCAGCCTTTACAATGATGAGTACAGCCCGAAACGAACATACTTACTCGTACGCCCGTTCCGTTTGCAATATCAACGTTTTTAATTTCGCCGTAGTTCATTACAGGTGCAATACTCTTTCTTTAATTTCCTGTGTTCTGCCCTGATTCCAATATTGTGTTCCAATATATCCGCAGGTACGTCTTGCAACGTTCATCTTATCCTGATCTGTGTTTCCGCATTTGGGGCACTTCCAGATAAGCTTACCGTTTTCGTCTGTTTCGATAACGATCTCGCCGTCCCATCCGCATTCCTGACAGTAGTCGCTCTTTGTGTTAAGCTCGGCATACATAATGTTATCATAGATAAACTGCATAACCGAAATAACAGCATCGAGGTTGTTCTGCATATTGGGAACTTCCACGTAAGAGATAGCACCGCCGGGAGAGAGTGCCTGGAACTTAGATTCTATCTTAAGCTTTGTAAATGCGTCTATATCTTCTGTAACGTGAATGTGGTAGCTGTTTGTAATATAGTTCTTGTCAGTAACGCCTTCAATGATTCCGAAACGATTCTGCAAGCACTTAGCAAACTTATAAGTTGTGCTTTCGAGAGGAGTGCCGTAAAGAGAATAGTCGATATTTTCTTCAGCCTTCCACTTAGCAGTGTATTCGTTGAGCTTTCTCATAATTGTAAGACCAAGCTCTTCGCCTTCAGCCTCAGTAAGCTTTTTGCCGTTAAGCGCCATTACACACTCCCAAAGACCTGCATAACCGAGAGAAAGTGTGCTGTATCCACCGTGCAAATACTTATCTATAGTTTCACCCTTCTTAAGACGGAGCAAAGCGCCGTGCTGCCAAAGAATAGGAGCGGCGTCTGACTTTGTGCCTGTAAGTCTTTCGTGTCTGCACTGGAGAGCCTTGTGGCAAAGCTCCATTCTTTCGTCGAAGATCTTCCAGAATTCGTTCAGGTTACCCTTTGCTGAAAGCGCGATATCAACGAGGTTGACAGTAACAACGCCCTGGTTGAATCTTCCGTAGTATTTAGGCTTTCCGTCTTCGTCAACGTAAGGAGTAAGGAAGCTGCGGCAACCCATACAAGTGTAGCAGTTTCCGTTTCCGTTTTTGTCGATCTTGTTCTGGAGCATAATTTTTTCGGAAATATAGTCGGGAACCATTCTCTTTGCAGTACACTTAGCTGCGAGCTTTGTCAAATAGAAGTAAGGAGTTCCTTCTTTTATATTATCCTCTTCGAGAACGTAAATAAGCTTCGGGAATGCAGGTGTTACCCAAACTCCGTCTTCGTTCTTTACGCCCTGATATCTTTGAATCAATACCTGCTCAATAATAAGAGCCAAGTCTTTCTTTTCCTGTTCGTTCTTTGCTTCGTTCAGGTACATAAATACGGTAACAAAGGGAGCCTGTCCATTTGTTGTCATAAGTGTAACTACCTGATACTGAATTGTCTGTACGCCTCTGCAAATTTCGTCTTTAAGGCGTCTTTCAACGATTGTGCAGATCTGTTCTTCGGAAGGATTGATTCCGAGGAGCTCGTTTTCTTCAAGAACGTTTCTGCGAATCTTTTCTCTTGATATCTGTACGAAGGGAGCAAGGTGAGCCAAGCTTATGCTCTGTCCGCCGTACTGGTTGCTTGCAACCTGAGCTATGATCTGTGTCGCAATATTACATGCTGTTGAGAAGCTGTGGGGCTTTTCGATCTTTGTTTCGCTGATAACAGTTCCGTTCTGGAGCATATCCTCGAGGTTTACAAGGTCGCAGTTGTGCATCTTCTGTGCATAGTAGTCGGAATCGTGGAAGTGGATAATACCGTCTTTATGTGCTTTTACGATTTCCTGAGGAAGTAAGATACGGTCTGTAATATCTCTGCTTACCTCTCCTGCCATATAGTCTCTCTGAACGCTGTTGACTGTGGGGTTCTTGTTAGCGTTCTCCTGTTTGATCTCTTCGTTCTTGCAGTCGATCAAAGAAAGAATTCTGTCGTCTGTCGTGTTTGCCTTTCTTGCCAAAGAACGAATGTATCTGTACTTAATGTAACTTCTTGCCACGTTGAAAGCGCCGTGCTTCATGATTTCGCTTTCTACCATGTCCTGTATTTCTTCAACGCCGAGAGCTCTGCCGAGCTTTTCGCATTCTCCTCTGACATGGCGCTCGATTGCATCTATATATGCCTCCGAGAGTCTTTCGTTTTCAGGAACTGTCATATTTGCCTTTGATATAGCTGTCTTAATCTTATCGCCTTCATAAACGACCTGCGCGCCGCTTCTTTTAATAATATTCATGCTGTTCCTCCTCTTTTTGTAGTCAATTTTTCATCATTGTCAGTATTATAACATATACAAGATGTAGAAGTCAATAGGGAGAGGTGTTACTATATATTGTGTTTTTTGGTTTATGCTGTTATTGTGTCGAAGGGAGTGTAAAAAGGTCGAAAAGTGTTGATTATATGCGTATAATTTGATTAAAAAAGAGTAAAAAAATATGCAAAAAAAGTCGCCGAAAAACATCGGCGACACAATATGTAGACTAAAAATTTTTTTATAAAATTTATAAAATATTTGGTGTAATAAATCAGTGCAAAAAGAATAAAATTGTACAAAGATTATTGCTTCTTTAATTCTTCTGCGCAGTCACGGCATACGAGCTTACCCTTGAAATAAGTGATGTTATCAGCGTTTCCGCAGAAGATGCAAGCAGGCTGGTATTTCTTGAGAATAATTCTATCCTCGTCGGTAAAAATTTCTATAGCGTCACTTGTCGAAATGTCGAGTACGTTTCTGAGCTCGATCGGTATTACAAAACGTCCGAGTGAGTCGATTTTTCTTACAATTCCTGTTGATTTCATTATACAATTCCCCCATACATAATTTAAAAATTATCCCTATGGGAGTATTATATCACAAAAGACGAATATTGTCAATATTTACCACAAAAAGTATTATTTGGAGTTTTTGTTATATGATTGGAAAAATATGTGGAATAATATATGTGCTTTCATTTTTGTTTGGCTGTTTGACTGGGAACATTGATCAGCTTGGCGGTGCAGTTATCGACGGAGCTTCAAACGCAGTTACCTTAACACTTGAGCTAATGGGTATGATGTGCTTATGGAGTGGGGTAATGCGTGTTGCCGAGGTGTCGGGAGTGGTTGAAAAAATGTCGAAGCTAATGTCGCCGATATTGAGGGTGCTGTTTCCGGATGCCTGTAAAAAGAATAACGGACTTGGGGAGATAGCTGCAAGTATAAGCGCAAATGTATTCGGAATAGGGAATGCTGCAACTCCGCTTGCGGTATGCGCTATGGAAAAGCTGCAGGAAAATAATGATAATAAAGATGTTGCGTCAAATGATATGATTATGTTTGCGGTGTTGGGAACTGCTTCGTTTGATATATTTCCTACAACTCTTATTGCGTTGAGACGCGCTGTGAATAGCCAAAATCCATTCGAGATAATAGTGCCCGTCTGGATATGCTCGTTTTTTACTGCGGCGGTTGGAGTTCTTTTGGTGAAAGGTTTTTGTGCTTTTTCGAGAAAATAATTGCGCATATATTATATATATAATTAAAAGGAAGGAAAATTTCAAAAATGGCTGTGTTATCGTATATCATAGTGCCGTTAGTAATGGCTTTAATAGGGTTGGGAATGGTTTTTGCAAAGAGGGATCTGTTTTCGGTTTTTAGCGAGGGCGCGAAAGATGGAATGAAGACAGCCGTTAAGCTTTTACCGACGCTTGTAATTTTGCTTTCTGCAATTTCGATGTTTAATAGCAGCGGAGCGGCTTCTGCTCTGTCTTCTTTTTTGTCACCAATAGGGGAAAGGATGGGTATTCCGTCTGAAATTATACCGCTTATACTGATCAGACCCTTGTCGGGCGGTGCGTCAACGGCTTTAATTGCCGATATTTTTGAAAAATACGGTGCCGATAGCTTTATCGGACGGTGTACTTCGGTGATTGCGGGGTCGTCTGATACGCTTTTATACGTAATTTCGGTGTATTTTGGCGCTGTTGGAGTCAAAAAAACGCGTGGAAGTGTGCCAATTTCCTTTTTTGTAATGGTTTTTTGCGTGTTTTTTGCCTTGTTTTTGTGCAGAGTTATGTTTGTTTGATACATTTTTGTGCATATTGTAGAAAAAATAGGTAAAAATAATCAAAAAATTCTACATTTAGGATATAAGAAAATATGTAAAACTATTGCAATTATGGGGAGAATATGGTATAATCATAAGGCTTGATGTGCGTTGAAGCGAGAGGTTGCTGTAGAAATACAGGTAATTTTCGTGGAGTATGTCCGATATTTAACCGGGCGACAGCAAATTGCTAAACATTTCCCGTGCGTTTTTGCGCGGACGTTACCCGGATTTTGCCCAGAGTTGCAGGCAAATTCCGTTTTTTGTAGGGTCTGTTAGGAAACACGCGGCAGAGTGTTAGAGACAATTTCGGCCCTTTTAAATGGAGTAATTATTTAAAAGGAGGCAAAACAAAATGGCAGTTATTGAAAAACTCAGAATTCGTCTTAAGAGCTATGATCACACATTGATCGATCAGGCTGCAGAAAAGATCGTTGAGACAGCGAAGAGAAACGGTGCTAAGGTATCCGGTCCTATTCCGCTTCCTACAGAAAAAGAAGTAGTAACGATCCTTCGTGCTGTACACAAGTACAAGGACAGCCGTGAGCAGTTCGAAATGCGTACTCACAAGCGTCTTATCGACGTAATCAAACCGTCCGAAGAAGCAGTTAAGGCTTTCACAAGTCTCGAGCTTCCCGCAGGCGTTGAAATCGAAATCAAGCTGTAAGAAAAACTTACAGATTTGAAGAATGAGACCGAAAGGTCTTGGTCACGTTGGAGCAATTCCAACCAATAACCTAACAGGAGGAAAAACAAAATGAAAAAGGCGA
The DNA here is from genome assembly GCA_015065045.1 of Oscillospiraceae bacterium. Lineage (GTDB taxonomy): Bacteria > Bacillota > Clostridia > Oscillospirales > CAG-272 > RGIG1995. Next base: position 9,667 of record SVRB01000054.1, read on the forward strand.
TCATCGGTAAGAAACTCGGGATGACACAGATTTTTGATGAAATCGGCAACGTAATTCCGGTAACCGTAATCGAAGCGGGACCCTGCGTGGTTTCGCAGATCAAAACAAACGAAACAGATGGTTATGAAGCAGTTCAGCTCGGCTTTATGGACGTAGCAGAAAGAAA
>SVRB01000055.1 GCA_015065045.1 Oscillospiraceae bacterium
GCCGCTCTTTGTGAGAGTAAATCTCTTAGCAGAGGCGCTGTGTGTTTTCATTTTTCCCATAATAATGGACTCCTTTCTGGTTTTATGCGTCATGTACCTTTTTGACCAAGGTACCGCAAACTTCAAAAATTATATTTGATTTAATTTATTACTTTGAATTCTTAACGGGAACGATCATCATTGACATAAATCTGCCTTCAAGCGTAGGCTTCTTGTCAACAGTTCCGAGTTCCTTACAAGCTTCTTCGAACTGAGCGAGCAACTGCTGTCCGATTTCAAGGTGTGTCATCTGACGTCCTTTAAACTTAACGATAACCTTTACCTTATCTCCGCCCTTCAAGAATCTGTGAGCGTGGTTAACCTTTGTGTTGAAATCGTTTACGTCAATTCTGCAAGAAAGCTGAATTTCTTTTGTTTCAATTGTCTGCTGTTTCTTTTTTGCTTCCTTTTCGCGTTTGTCGCGTTCAAAACGGAATTTTCCGTAGTCCATAATCTTGCATACGGGCGGGTCGGACTGCGCAGACATAAGTACGAGATCGAGCCCTCTGTCGTAAGCTGTTTCCAAAGCGTCGATGAAGCTCAACATACCGAGCTGTTCACCCTCGTTGGATATAACTCTGAACATCTTGCTGTCGGAGCATTTAAGCTCTGCTTTGATGTCCTCATTGATTATGTTATCTTTACTGTTCGTGTTTTTTATTATAAAACACCTCCGAAAAATAAAAAATTGCGCGAAAGCAATAACAACTCCGCACAAAATCTATGTACAACAAAATAAGCTATACAACAATTTATTAACCCATATCAGTCTGAGCTATACAGGTGAGAACGGAGAGTTCTGCTTCTTTTTACCGTGTAATTATATCACGTCCCCCTCTCTTTGTCAAGAGGTAAAAGAAAATTTTTCATATTATTACCGTTAGGTATTTCTATTGCATTTTTTTGGTGTGTGTGTTATAATAAAGTGTTCCGTGGGGTTAATTATATATATATAATTAAATTAAATGGAAGATAAATCAGTAAAAAAACTAAAACGGAGGTGAGTATATTGGCAGATAAGAACGGTAATGTCGAAAATAAACAGAAGAAGTCTGCGCCAAGAAAACAGGTGAATAATAGTAACGGTAAAAGCGCGCAGAACAGACAAAATGCTAAAAATGACGGATCTTCTGTAAATAACAAGAACAGACCTGTCAACGTCGGTGCAAGAATGAATATAAGAGAACAGACACCGGCAAAGAGAAGAACTGCCAAAGAAATAAAGAAAATAAATCCTGACTCACCTGAAATTAAGCGAACCGCAAAAAGAGCGCAAGGGTACAAGATAAAGAAGAAAAAGAAGAAAATAAATCCCGTAGTAGTGGTAAATGCAATACTTTTCTTTTTGATATTCACCGTGATAGCATCAATTGCGGCTGTTACGATATATACGAGCCTTACGAAAACTGCTTCGCCCGAGTTTGATAGACTTTGGGTGAAGATAGACACGGATAACAAAATCGAGAAGGCTGATTCTCTGCGAGTAGATGTAGAAAAGTATTTCAGAGACGGCGTTATGTACGTAAATATGACGTCTATCTATGAAGAATTTGATTTTGTTATGACGGGTGATTCAAAAAAACTCAGATTTATTTCCGATATAAAAAAACAAGAGAACGTTTGCTTTGTTCTCGGTACGCCCTTTGCTGAAGTAAACGGCAATATGATAATGCTGAAAAATAACGTTATAGAAGATGGCGAAAATATTTACGTTCCCGCGGAGTTTTTCGAGGAATACGTTGAGGGAATAGAAATTATACTTGATGAAGAAAAGCCGACGCTGTGCGTTGTCAGACAGACAGAAAAGAACGCTTCAGGGGTATACGAGGAATGTGATATAACGTTTACTCTCAAGAACAATAAATATACTCCGTCGTTACCCGAGGATGAGCTTACGATTGATGAACAGGCAAAGACTTATTTTGTGGAGCTTAACGTAGGAGCTTAAATTGTCGATTGACTAATCTACATAGGTGAGAATACATGGGAACTAATAATTACAATAATCAAAACAGAAACAGACCTGTGAATAACGGACAGAGATCTCCGCAGGGTTATCAGGGACAGGTAAGACGCCGCCCTGCGCAATATAAAAAGAAAAAACACAACGTTTTTGCAAGACTTATGGTGGTTGTGCTTTGTTTTTTGATGATGGTTGCTTTGTGTGTAGCTCTTGTTGTCGGCGTGGTATCTTTTGCAAAAAACAATCAAAGCGGCGGGTTTAAGCCTACCGAACAGACAACCGAAAAGGTTGATAAGGATACAGAAGACGGAACAACGGCGAATGGTGTTACAACAGACGAGGTAACAACATCTCCCGAGCCTGAGCCTGAAATTATTCCCGAATTCAAGGCAGACCTTTCTGCTTATGAAATGTATATGAATCCGCAGGGAGATCAAAGAGATGCATATCTTATAGTTGTAAACTCCAATAACCCTCTTTCTGCAGACTACGTACCTCCGGATCTTGTGGCTGTAGCAAGCACGAGAAAGGATGGACGCGCAACACAGAAGCTTCGCGAATATGCAGCAAAGGCGCTTGAAGCGTTGATGCTTGAGGCAGATGCTTGCGGTATGATAAGAAAGAATACACCAAGCGGATTTCCGTTGTCGGTAATGAGTGCGTACAGAGATTATGCATATCAGAAATATCTCTTTTACGATGTGTATTTAGTTCAGGAAATGAACAAGGGTCTTAGTCGAGAAGATGCCGAAAAGAAGGTTGCCACGTATTCAAACAGACCCGGAACAAGCGAGCATCAGGCAGGACTTTGCGTTGATATGCATACACTTCCGTCGGCAAATCAGTCCTTTAAAAATCAGCCTGAGGCAGAGTGGCTTGCAGAGAACTGTTATAAATTTGGATTTATTCTCAGATATCCCGAGGATAAGATGGAAGAAACGGGCGGAATTATGTATGAGCCCTGGCATTTCAGATACGTTGGCAGATATCACGCAACCAAGATGCACGAGCTTGATATGTGTCTTGAAGAATACGTTGAATATCTCAATAGTAACGGTTGATTTTGAGGTGTAAAATATGGACGCATTAAAATGTTTACTCGAAAGAAGAAGTATAAGAAGCTTTACGGACAAGAAAATATCAAGAGAAGACCTTGAAACGATAGTGAAAACGGCATATCACGCGCCGAGCGCTATGAATAGACAGACGTGGCAGTTTACCGTTGTGCAGAACGATGAAATTATAGAAGAGCTTGCAGAATGTTTGCGAGTTAAGCTTAACAGAGATAAAGGCTACAACTTCTATAAGCCGAACGCGCTTATTATATGCTCGAATGACAGAGATAATATGCACGGAGTTGAGGATTGCGCGGTTGCAATGGAGAACATAATGCTTGCATCCCACGCTCTCGGAATAGGCTCTGTTTGGATAAATCAGTTTAAGGGCGTGTGCGATTCACCCGAGGTAAGAGAAAAGCTTGATAAGATAGGAATCCCTCAGAATCATTTGATTTGGGGTACTGCGGCTCTCGGATATGCTTCGGATGATGCAAAGAGAAACTTTGAAAAGAATTCAAACGTAGTTAAATGGATTCTGTAAAATAAAAAATTACGGCAATTAGGCTGCTTCTCATAAGGATATTATGAAATTAAGAACATTAGAATTTTTAACGGATATACACGAAGTTGACGGTGTTGCTTTTTCGGCAAAGCTTAAATGCTCTTGCGGAGAAACAAAATTTAATTTTTTACACACAGGTAGGCAAACGAAAGGAATTTTTTCACCCTTTATTGTTAAACACAATCGGCAATTGATTCTGAAAGCTGTATGCCCGATCTGTAAAAATGTCATCACTATATATGATTCTACCCAAGACGGTAAAATTGTTAACAACGAATATGCTGCGTGTGAATTCATACCTTTTACAACAAAAAAACTTATGAATCCGTTTTCTGTTGTGATTAAATACAATTACCTTCCCGATAATTTAAAATTTGAAGGAAGTTATTCTAACCACTTCGAAAATTGTTTTGTTTATGTATTAGACGATAACGGAAAAGAGGCAAGTGCCTTGATAGAGGTATAAATCATTTGTCTTGATTCTATGGGAATTAAAAAACACCCTCGACAGAATTTTTAAAAGTCTATCGAGGGTGTTTTTTTGTTCGATAACATCTTGTATTATCGGGTCGCCGAGGACGTCGCCCCCTACAAACAAATTTCGGCAGGGAACTTGTTTTCTCTGCCGATTTGTGGTATAATGGAGCTAACGAGAAGCCTCTCCCTTTGGGAGAGGTGGCGGCGAAGCCGACGGAGAGGGCAAATTGTTGCAACGGCTACCCTCTCACCCGCTATCGCGGGAGCTCTCCCAAAGGGAGAGCCTTTGGGTGCGCGCAACCTTAGGGGTATGGGCTTTGCCTTATGCCTTTGTAATACAAAGGCGAAACTGGCGATAAAACGGAACGACAAATTTTCATTTAACAAATAGTCGAATTAATCAAAAATTACAATATATTGAGGAATTAAAATGAATAAAATTCAAAAAAGAGATTTATTGGGATTTCTTTGTTATTTTCTAATTTTAGCTGCTATTTTTTGTATAGCCGTTTTTGTATATCCAATGTCTTTGACAAGTGAAGGCTATTCGGGTGAACATGTTGCCCCAAGTCTGAAAGAAATAATAAAATCTATGTTGTTATTTATTCCAATTATATTGTCTTTTGGGGCTGCAACATATTTCTATTATTTTGTTTTAAAATTCAAGAGATTTAATAAGGCGGTTTTTCCATGTATTGTGATTGATGCTACGGTTTTAGTATGTTTGGGTGGTATCGCATTGTGCGGTGGAGCTTTTTTGTGGTTAATGTTTTTAATAATTCCCGCTTCTTTTGTCTTGTTCATCTTAGGAATTATTTTTGGTTGGAAACTTGATAACAAATCCCCCAAGTCATAAAAGTTCAACATATTTCAGTTTATCGAATATATAAAGAGCCCCGACAGACTGTAAAAATTGAAATCTGTCGGGGTTAATCTTTGTTTTATACGTATCAAATTTTGATTATCCGTAGGGGAGACCTGCGGTCTCCCAGGGGCGTTCACAGAACGCCCCTACCGTGTGTTATGTAAACATCATTGTGATAATCCGCTAATTGCCGTGATTTTTATTATATGTGTTCTTTCAGATATCTGACAGCATCTCCAATGTTTTGGATAGGGTCAAGACCCGCCTCTCGTTCAACTGTTAAGAAGCCTTTATATCCGATCTCCTCAAGCGTTTTTAAGTAAAGAGGGAAGTTTACAGCACCCTCGCCGAGAGGTCTTTCTTCAAAGAATTTCATTTTTTTTACCTCTTCGGGAATGGGATGTACCACTCTGTAGATAAATTCGGGATTGCCCTTTGTCAACATAACTCCGTCTTTTGCGTGAGTGTGAACAATGTGTTTTGCAAGATTTTTGACGGCAGACGAAGCATCTTCTCCGATTACCATACAAAGATTTGCAGGGTCGAAGTTTATGCCGACACCGTTACTTCCGAGAGATTCAATGAATTTGCACAGCGTTTCCGATTTCTCAGGACCCGTTTCTATCGCAAAATAAGAGCCGTTTTTGTCAGCGTATTCGGAAAGCTCAGCGCACGCCTCTTGCATTATCTTATATCTTTCGTGTTCTGTATTCTCGGGAACAACGCCTATATGTGTCGTTACTATATTCGTTCCGAGATCGTTTGCGAGGTCAAGTATCTTTTTTAGTTTTGCGATAAGAACGGGATTTCTTTCTCTGTCGCCAAAACCCATACCCATATCACCGCAGAGCGCAGAAAATATAAGTCCTGCATCGGCAACCTCTTTCTTTAGAGCAAGTCTTGCTGATAAGTCCATATTCTCGGGAGCGCTGACGCCCTTTGTTGCAAACATCTGAATGCCGTCAACGCCGAGCCTTGCGGCAATTTCAATTGCCGTGCTTCTGTCGGTTTTAAATCCGTCTATAATTACTCCGATCGGGAATTTATACATAATCAAAAAATCCTTTCACCTAAAAAAATGGGCTGTTACTTTGGTAACAGCCCGTAATTTTTTAATGCTTAAAGTGTCTTTTACCCGTGAATACCATTGCGATTCCGTACTTGTTACAAGCATCGATGGATTCCTGGTCGCGAATACTTCCGCCGGGCTGAATGATTGCAGTAATGCCTGCCTTGTGAGCGGCTTCAACGCAGTCAGCGAAGGGGAAGAAAGCATCACTTGCCATAACGCTGCCCTTAACCTTTTCGCCGCCGTATTTGATTGCGAGCTCAAGAGCGGTAATTCTGTTTGTCTGACCGGGGCCGATACCTACTGTAGCACCGTCTTTTGCAAGAGTAATACCGTTTGACTTGGTGTGCTTAACAACCTTCATAGCGAACTTCATATCGCGGAGCTGTTCTTCTGTGGGAGCCTTTTCTGTAACAACCTTAACGTCAGCGTCGTCGTACATTTCTGTGTTGAGTTCCTGAACGAGAAGACCGCCTGCAACCTTCTTCATATCAAACATTTCTTTTCTGTTGGGAGTTGCAATTTCAGGCAAACGGAGAACGCGGAGGTTCTTCTTGGAACAGAGGATCTGGAGAGCTTCAGCATCGTATTCGGGAGCGATGATGATTTCAAGGAAGAGCTTTGCAAGTTCCTGAGCTGTCTGTGAATCAACCTTACGGTTAAATGCAACAATGCCGCCGAAGATAGAAACGGGGTCAGCTTCATAAGCTCTTGTATAAGCTTCGAGAACTGTTGAACCGATACCTACACCGCAGGGGTTCGCGTGCTTCAATGCTACGCAGCAAATGTCATCACCGAATTCCTTAATCGTATCAAGAGCGCCGTTTGCATCGTTTATATTGTTATATGATAATTCTTTTCCGTTAAGCTGTTCTGCTGCAGCCAATGTGCCTTCGTAGCCCTTGCCAACTTCGCGGTAGAATGCTGCTGCTTGGTGGGGGTTTTCGCCGTAACGCATTTCACTAACCTTTTCGTATGTAAGAGAAAGCTTTTCGGGGAACATAGGCATACCGCTTTCTTTTCTGAGGTAGCCTGAAATAAGAGTATCGTATGCAGCTGTGTGCTCGAATACTTTATAAGAAAGCTTAAGCTTTGTATCCTTTGATACTTCGCCGTTTGCTTCAAGTTCGCCTGTAACTGTGTCATAGTCAACGGGGTCAACGATAACAGCAACGTCCTGCCAGTTCTTTGCAGCTGCGCGGAGCATTGTAGGACCGCCGATATCGATATTTTCGATAGCGTCTTCGCGTGTTACGTTGTCCTTAAGGATTGTTTCCTTGAAGGGATAGAGGTTGATAGCAACGATGTCGATAGGAGTAACACCGAGCTCTTCGATCTGCTTCATATGTTCGGGGTTTTCTCTCATAGCGAGAATACCTGCATGTATCATAGGATGGAGTGTCTTTACACGGCCGTCAAGACATTCGGGGAAGTTTGTTACGTCAGAAACGTTTGTTACTGCAACACCGTTATCTGTCAATGTTTTTGCTGTTCCGCCGGTAGAAAGAATTTCATAACCGAGCTTTTCAAGACGTTTTGCAAATTCAACAACGCCTGTTTTATCCGACAGGCTGATTATAGCGCGTTTTTTCATAGTCGTATCACCTTTCTGATTTTAGGTTTATGTTATTTCATTATTACAATGTTGTTTTCAACGATAAGTCTTTCGTTGCAGAGAAGATCGAGCGCCAAGGGAAGAATTTCCCATTCAGCCTCTTCCATAACTCTTTTCTGGAGCTGTTCGGGAGTATCTCCCTGCAAAATATTAACAGCCTTCTGGAGTATTATCGGGCCGCCGTCTGCAATTTCATTTACGAAATGAACGGTAGCGCCTGTGATCTTAACGCCCTTTTCAAGAGCGGCCTTGTGAACTCTGAGTCCGTAAAAGCCCTCACCGCAAAAACTGGGGATAAGTGCGGGGTGAACGTTAAGTATTTTGTTTCTGTATTTTTCAATTATTTTACCGCTCAAAATGTGCATAAAGCCCGCGAGAACGATAATGTCTATATTGTATTCCTCAAGCTTTTGCAATATAGCGTCCGAGAAAGCTTCTCTATCGTTGGATTTTTCTATAACACAAGTATCGATGTTGTTTTTCTTTGCTCTTTCCAAAGCGAAAGCGTTGGGATTGCTTGATAATACGAGAGCAAGCTTTCCGTTTACGATCTTTCTGTTATTGAATGCATCGATGATTGCTTGTAAATTTGTTCCGCCGCCCGATACGAGAACGGCAATGTTTTTTGTAGTCATATCAGTTTTCTCCCGGAACGTGAACAGGGTAGTTGCCTGTGAAGCAAGCATCGCAGAATTCAAGTGAAGTATCTTTAGTGATCTCCTTCAAATCTTCAACTGCAAGGTATGCGAGTGAGTCAGCACCGATTGCCTGTCTTATTTCTTCAAGAGTCAAACGGCAAGCGATAAGCTTGTCTCTTGAATCAATATCCGTTCCAAAGTAACAAGGATTAAGGAAGGGAGGAGAAGAAATACGGAGGTGTACTTCCGTTGCTCCCGCCTGACGAATAAGGTCGATAAGATGAGCGCAAGTAGTGCCTCTTACTATTGAGTCGTCGACTACTACAACTCTCTTGCCTTTAAGAACAGCGGGCATAGGGTTGAGCTTGAGTCTTACAAGATTTTCTCTTTCGCCTTGCTGTGTCTGAATGAACGTTCTTCCGATATAACGGTTTTTATTCAAACCAACACTGTAAGGAATGCCAGATTCTCTTGAATAACCGAGAGCGGCGTCAAGACCGCTGTCGGGAACGCCGATAACAATGTCGGCAATATCTTTATTGTTATCGCGTCTTGCAAGGCATCTTCCTGCTTCCTGTCTTGCAAAGTGAACGCTTTGTCCGTCGATTACCGAGTCGGGACGAGCAAAGTAAATATGCTCGAATATGCAAGATGATGTCTTCTGACCGCATTTTTCAATAAACGATTCAACGCCGTCCTTTGTAACTGCAACGACCTCACCGGGCTGTATATCTCTTATAAATTTACCGCCGATAGCATCTATAGCGCAAGATTCCGATGCAAAAATAACAGATTCACCGAGAGAACCCATGCAGAGAGGTCTGAAGCCTTTGGGGTCTCTTACCGCAATAAGCTTATTCGGTGTCATAATTACGAATGAGTATGCGCCCGAAACTCTGTCCATAATGTTCAAAACAGCCTGTTCTGTAGAGGTTGTTTTGAGTCTTTCTCTTGAGATCATATACGCAAATATTTCAGCGTCAGAGTTTGTGTGGAACATAGCTCCTGAATCTTCAAGGTTCGTTCTGAGTTTATTTGAATCTACAAGTGAACCGTTATAAGAAATGGCAATCTGACCTTTTGTGTATTTAGAAACGTAGGGGAGATTATTTTCTCTGCCTTTATTTTCAGATGATGCGTAACGAACGTGTCCGATAGCGATGTTTCCTTTGAGGTAGTTCAAAACCATCTCGTTGAAAACTTCGTTAAGAAGACCTTCGTCGTTGTGGCTGTATATCATACCGTTATTGTTTACGGCCACAACGACGAAG
>SVRB01000056.1 GCA_015065045.1 Oscillospiraceae bacterium
GTTACCTCACCAACTATCTAATCAGACGCGAGCCCATCTTCGTGCAATAAATCTTTGATATGTCGGAAATGCTTCCATCATATGTTATGCGGTATTAGCACAAGTTTCCCTGTGTTATCCCCCACACGAAGGCAGGTTGCTCACGCGTTACTCACCCGTCCGCCACTAAGTTAATCAAAGCAAGCTTCAATTAACTCCGTTCGACTTGAATGTGTTAGGCACGCCGCCAGCGTTCATCCTGAGCCAGGATCAAACTCTCAAAATATTGTATTTAATGTATCAACTTCCGTCGATACTAAAAACCTTATTTCGAGCTTGTATGCTGTTCGCTCTTTTACTTCTTTACTCGTTGTTTAAAGGAATTGTCGAGATTTAATTTGTCTTCTACACTTTTTTATGTTTCCATACTTTTGTGCTTTGTACTTACTCTCGTTGTTCAATTTTCAAGGACCATCTTGCCGCCGCTCTCTTGCGACAGCTTGACCATTATATCACCTTACTCACCTTTTGTCAATACCTTTTTTTCTTTTTTTTATCTTTTTTTTGCTTTTGTGAAAAATGGTCAATTGCACCTATGTCTATTATACCCTCTTATGTATTTTTTATACAACATATTTGCGCCTTTCTTTTATATATACAATAAAATGAAAGAAAACTATTGTAAATATCCTTGATTTTATGTTATAATGTATTGATATATTTTCTTCTTTTTTATTTGGAGATTTTTATGTTTAAGTTCTTTAATAAATTCATAAAGCCTAAAGACGAAAACAGTCTTCGCTTTAAACAAGAGTTTGCGGCAAGGCTTGACGGAAAGCATATTAAATACGTAACAGAAAGACAAAACTACGAAGATCTTGTAATCGGGCGCGACGGTTGTATTGCCGTACGCAACGGCGAGCTTATCGTTCTTGCCGACGGTGTCGAAAAGCTTCGCGTAAAGGTTGCTGAGATGCAAGCGTCCGAGCTTATGAGTCTTGACGGCGTAATTCTCTCAGGTCCCGATCTTGAGAAAGGCGGAGAATACAGAACCGTTATCGCATACTACAAATACTACAGATAAAAACACGCTATATATAAAAATGGAGATTTTTTATGGAAAGAGTTTCAAAAGATAACTACTATCTTGATATTGCCCAGACGGTCGCAGAACGCGGAACATGTCTTCGCCGTCTTTTCGGCGCAATAATCGTAAAAAACGACACCATTGTTTCAACCGGTTACGCGGGAGCTCCCCGCGGTCGCAAGAATTGCTGCGATCTTAAATTCTGCTACAGAGAAAAATTAAACATTCCCAGAGGAGAAAGATACGAGCTTTGCCGTTCCGTTCACGCAGAAGCAAACGCTATTATTGCGGCATCGCGCGAACAGACACTCGGCGCAACGCTATACCTCGCTTGTATCACACCCGACACACACGAGCTTCTCGGCGGCACTACCTGCTGCAGTATGTGCAAACGTATGGTCATTAACGCAGGTATCGAAAAGGTCGTTGTAAGAGATACAAAAGACGAATACAGAGTTATTTCAGTCGACGAATGGATCGAGGACGACGATAGTCTTTCGGGTTCATTCGGGTATTGATCGGAAGCTTTTTTCGAAATTTTCCTTCCTTTTTATTATATATACATATATACGCGTATTTTTTGCGCGGCGCACGTTCAATAAAACAAGGGAGATTTTTTGTTAAATAACCTGTATAATCTCAAACAAATCCAAGGAAAATTAAAATGAACACCACCCAAGAAATAAAACAAAAACAAGACGTTACCGAAGAAAGACCAACTAAAATCTGCTTTGTCTGCACGGGTAACACGTGCAGAAGTCCCATGGCTATGGCTGTGCTTAACCACTTAGGTCAGGGCAAATATATCGCAGAATCGGCAGGGATTATGGCTGACAAGGGAGCGCCGATAAACGAAAAAGCGTACCAAGCCCTCGCTAACGCCGCCATTATTCCGACCGAACAAAACGCCTACGACAAGCATTTTGCACGACAGCTCAATATGGGAATTATGGAATCGTGCGACAAAATCGTTGCCGTCGGCGCAGGCCACGCTATGATGATAATGCAGTCGTTCCCTCTTTGCGCATCAAAGGTTACCTCTTTCGAAAAGAGCATAACCGACCCGTTCGGTCAGTCGCAAGAGGTATATGACAAGTGTCTTTCTGAAATAACCGAATGCGTAAAAAATATGTTTGCGCTGTAAATTTTGGTGTATTTATGGATAAACTTATTATTGTACCCACCGAAGAAAGCCATCTCGACAAGATCGCAGAGATTGAATCCATATGCTTTTCTTCGCCGTGGAGCAGAAAAAGCTTTGCCGACGGAATGGCAAATTGCGACATACAATCGTATTTTACCGCCATTTTTGATGGCGTGATAGTCGGTTACATCTGTCTGTTCCATATATTCGAGGATGGGGAGCTCTTGAATATCGCAGTATCCCCCGAATACAGAAAAATGGGCATCGCCCAAAAGCTTATCGACCGTATGGTTGAATATTTAAAACAAAAAAACGTAAATCGAATTACTCTTGAAGTCAGAAAATCCAACGTTGCGGCAAAAAGCTTATACGAAAAAAACGGATTTAAGCAATTTGCTGTCAGAAAAAATTATTATACCGATCCGTTTGAAGACGGAATCATTATGGAAAAACACATTTAAAACACGAAAGGACGCAATATGCTGATTTTAGCCATTGAAAGCTCGTGCGACGAAACAGCTTCGGCAGTAGCCTACGTTGACGAAAAAACAGAAAAATTTGAGATAAGATCGTCCGTTATTGCAAGTCAGATCGACATACACGCTCTGTACGGCGGTGTCGTTCCCGAAATCGCAAGCAGAGCGCATGCGGAAAGCTTATCAAAAATTACATACGAAGCGCTCGAAAAAGCAAACGTTGAATTAAAAGATATAGATGCTGTCGCTGTCAGCTATGCGCCCGGACTCATCGGAGCGCTTTTGACAGGCGTAAACTTTGCAAAAGGTCTTGCCTTTGCAAACAACAAGCCGCTTATTCCCGTAAACCACATTAAAGGTCATATTGCCGCTTCGTATATTGAGCACGATATTAAGCCGCCGTTTTTGGCATTGGCTGCATCGGGCGGACACACCTCGATAATAAACGTAAAAAGCTACACCGAGTTTGAGACCATCGGCAGAACAAGAGACGATGCTGTCGGCGAATGCTTTGACAAAATAGCAAGAGTTATGGGTATTCCCTATCCGGGCGGCGCTCAGATGGACAAGCTTGCGCAGATAGGCGACAAAAACTCAATCAAATTCCCGTCTGCAGCCGTTTCCGACGATACGCTCGACTACTCGTTCAGCGGACTTAAGACCGCGGTTATAAACTATTTGCATAACGCAGAGCAAAAGAATGAAGAAATATGCAAAGAAAACGTATCCGCTTCCCTTACGAAAACCATTGTCGAATCGGTTATTACAAAACTCGAAAAGGCTATTGATTCGCTCGGATATGACACGATCGTTGTTGCGGGTGGAGTTGCCGCGAACTCGCATTTAAGACTTGGGCTTAAAAATTTTGCAGAAAAAAAGAACATAAAACTCGCAATTCCCTCTCTCTGCTACTGCGGAGATAACGCGGCGATGATTGCCGTTCAGGGTTATTTTGAATTTAAAAATAATAACATTGCATCAACAGATCTCAATGCTGTCGCAAGACCTTGAAAACTTTTTGTCAACATTAAAGTTTTCAACACCTGTTGAAAACTCTGTTAGTAAACTTTTTGTGAACCTCGAAAAAGCGCATAAAATCGTCTTTTTTGGGGGAGAAATGTTGAAAAACGTGTTAGTTTTGTGGAAAAGTCACACGTTTTACCTGTTGAAAACTTCAAATTTAATTTTAGGGGGATTATGATTATGAACGAAGAAATTAACAAAAAAATCGAAAAAAAACAAAATTACCCCTACGGAATTTCTAAATCGACCTCACTCAGACTCCCTTTTTATTTGAGAACGCTGCGCTCTCTGCTTGAAGAAAACGTATTCAGAATTTCATCAACAAAATTGGCAAAGCTGATGAATATGTCCGACTCGCAGATAAGACAAGACCTCTCGGCAATAGGCGCCTGCGGACTTAAAGGCTACGGGTATGACGTGAATACTCTTTATACTTCCATTCTCGATCTCACTTGCGTAAGGGACGAGTACTCTGCCGTTATTTTTGGCACACAGGAAATGATAACCATGCTAACCTCACGTCCCGTTTTCATTAAGCAAGGGGTTGCTCTGAAAAAAACGTTCGTTCCCAATAGCGAAAATGCTTACACTGAATTTGAAAACTTTTGCCGCAAAAATAAAATTGACATCGTAGTTCTTGCAACCGAGCTTGAAACAACCAAAAAAGCTGTCGAAATTATAAAAACGCTCGATATCAAAGGCGTTTGGAATTTTTCCGACGTTAAGCTCGATATGAATATACCTGTAAAAAATATCTGGATAGACGATTCGCTGATGACTTTATGTTACGAGATCGGTCAGCGTAATTGGGGATATGATCTATGAATTTTGAATTTAAAAACAAACTGAATATAGACGACGCGATTATTTTGCCGAAAAGCATTCTGCTCGACAAGCTGAAAAATGCTTCGGCATCGGAAATTAAAATTCTTTTATACGCCGCGTCAATAGCCTCCGAAAAACAAAGCTTTAGCGAAACCGATATACAAAATATATCGGGGCTTGATTTGACGGAGATCATAATCGCTCTCCAATTCTGGAGAGGGGCTGAGGTTTTATGTCTGGCGGGAGATAATACGGGCACAGCTTCGACTATAACCGACAGCAAAAAAGCCTTGCAGAAAAACGACACGCCGACGTACACGGGAGAAGAAATAAGCCGACTTTTTGAAAACAACAAAGAAATCCCCATGCTTATCGACGAATGTCAGAAGATTGCGGGAAAAATATTTAACCCTCACGAAATAAACAAGATAGTTTCGCTTTACGATTACCTCGGTCTTTCGTGCGAATACATACTTTCCGTTTATAATTACTGCAAAAATAAAAACAAAACCACAGTTCATTATATAGAAAAAACAGCCTTTAACCTTTATAACGAGGGTGTTGACACCGACGAAAAGCTTATCGAATATCTTAAATACAAAGAACAATTCGAAAGCGTTGCCGGTAACATCCGCCGTATATTCGGCCTCGGCAACCGTTCTCTTACAAAAAAAGAAGAGGACATTATCAAAAAATGGACGGAAGACTTTAAGTTTGGTCTTGATGTAATCGAATACGCATACGAGCTGACGGTCAACGCTACGAATAAACCCTCTTTGCCGTACGCTTCAAAGATACTCGAAAACTGGTTTGTTAAGAATGTAAAGACGTTAGAAGACGCAAAGGCGCTTGATTTTGACTACAAAAAGTCAAAACAGACCGAAAATACAAGCAAAGAATCAAGCTTTGACAGTGATGAGTTCTTTGCGGCGGCTTTAAAGAAAAGCTACGAAAACTTAGGAAAAAATACACAGTCATAAGAATTACATATCCGAAAGGGAGTGCTGATAATGGCATACAACCGTGATAATTTTGTAAAAATAAAAAGAGAATATGAAAATAAAAAGCGTAACGCTATCGCAGATGCGGAAAGCCGAACTGCCGTTATTCACGCAAAATATCCCGAAATACAGAAAATTGACGCAGAGCTCAGACAGACCGGCATAAATATTATGCGCGAGACGCTTAAAGGCAAAACGGGACTCGAAGAAAGAATTAAGTCTCTGCAGGAAAGAAACGCTTTTCTTCAGGCAGAAAGAAATAAGCTTTTGACACAATACGGTCTTGACACCGACTGCACCGACGTAAAATACGAGTGCAATAAATGTCAGGACACAGGCTACGTCGGAATCGATATGTGCGACTGCTTTAAAAACGCCTTGGCAAAAATGGAGTTTGAAACGTCGGGCCTCGGCTCTTTGCTCGATAATCAATCGTTTGAGACTTTCGACCTTTCATATTACCTTGATGATAAGCAAACGTACGAAAAGATGCAGAAGAATCTCGAAAGATGCCGTGATTTTGCTGATAATTTCAATAATAAATCGGGAAATATTATCTTCTTTGGCGCGACGGGCCTCGGAAAAACTCACCTTTCAACCTCTATCGCAAGAAAGGTTATCGAAAAAGGATATACCGTTGTTTACGACTCAGCTCCCAATATTTTTAATGATTTTAACAAAGAGCAATTCAAAGACGAATCGGGGCTTACCGATAAATATTTTGACTGCGATATGCTGATAATCGACGATTTGGGTACTGAAATGCACACCTCGTTCACCGTTTCCTGCCTTTACAATATTGTTAATACCCGTATAAACTCGGGCAAGTCGATGATCATTAACACTAACCTTAATAACAAGGAGCTGAAAAAGATATATACCGACAGAATTACCTCGAGAATTTTCGGCTGCTTCGAACTCTTTTTATTTGAGGGTAAGGATATAAGACACCAAAAGCTCCAGAGAAGCAGATAAATTACCGTTATTTGCAAAATATCTTGTAATTTTTTTATAATGATGTATAATAGATAATAGCCTAAAAAGGAGATTAGTTTTAAAGATGAAAAGAACTACGATAAAAGAACTTTATAAGAGCCCCGAAAGCTTCGCGGGTCAAAAAATAACCGTTGGCGGTTGGGTAAGAACTCTCCGCGCAAGTAACGTTTTCGGTTTTATTGAACTTAACGACGGTAGCTGCTTCAAAAACCTTCAGGTTGTTTTTGAAGAACAGTTTATTGAAAATTATAAGGAGATCGCTAAGCAGAATATTGGCGCGTCATTCGTGGTTGAGGGCGAATTTGTTCTCACTCCCGACGCAAAGCAGCCTTTTGAGCTTAAAGCGGCTAAGATCGACATCGAGGGTACTTCTACTCCCGACTTCCCCTTGCAGAAGAAAAAGCACGGCTTTGACTTTTTGCGTACCATCGCTCACTTGAGACCCAGAGCGAATACCTTTAACGCTGTATTCAGAGTGCGTTCGATCGCAGCTTACGCTATCCATAAGTTCTTTAACGAAAGAGGCTTTATCTACGTTCATACTCCTCTTATTACAGGAAGTGACTGCGAGGGCGCAGGCGAAATGTTCAGAGTAACAACACTCGACCTCGAAAATCTCCCCAGAACTGAAGACGGCAAGATCGACTTCTCTAAAGACTTCTTCGGTAAGAGCACTAACCTTACCGTTTCCGGTCAGCTTAACGTTGAATGCTTCGCTATGGCTTTCTCTAACGTTTATACCTTCGGCCCTACTTTCCGTGCCGAAAACTCCAATACTCCCAGACACGCAGCTGAATTCTGGATGATGGAGCCCGAAATTGCTTTCGCTGACCTCGCTGACGATATGGAGCTCTGCGAGGATATGTTGAAATACGTTATCAAATATATTATGCAGGAATGTCCCGCTGAACTCGAATTCTTTAATAAGTTCTTCGATAACACACTTATCGAAAGATTTACTAACCTCGTTGAAAGCGACTTCGCTCGCGTAACTTATACCGAGGCTGTGGAAATTATTAAGAACAGCGGCGTCAAGTTTGAATATCCTCTCGAATGGGGTATGGACCTCCAGACAGAGCACGAGCGTTACCTCACAGAACAGGTTTACGGAAAACCCGTGTTCGTAACAGACTGGCCCCGCGATATCAAGGCTTTCTATATGAGAGTCAACGACGACAACAAGACTGTTGCCGCTATGGACCTTCTCGTTCCCGGTGTTGGCGAACTCGTTGGCGGTTCACAGCGTGAAGAAAGAATCGACGTTCTTCTCGAATCTCTCGAAAAATTTGGTCTTAACGAAAATGACTATAAGTGGTACTGCGACCTCCGCAGATACGGCGGAACAAAGCATGCAGGCTTCGGTCTCGGCTTCGAACGTCTCATTATGTACGTTACAGGTATAACAAATATCCGTGATGTTGAAGCATTCCCCAGAACAACGGGTAACGCTGAATTCTAATTCGATTAAAAATACTTTATATATGAGGTCTGTCAAATGAAATACTCAGAACTTTCAAAAGCAGAATTGCTTTCACTTAAAGAAAAACTTACAAAAGAATACGAAGAACTTAAGGCATTAGGTCTTAAGCTCGATATGTCAAGAGGTAAGCCCGCTCCTTCGCAGGTTGATATCTCCGACGGTATTCTTACAGCTATCACAGATACAAAAGATACAAGAGGAGAGAATGGCTTCGACTACCGTAACTACGGTATTCTTGAAGGTATTCCCGAAATCAGAGAAATGTTCGGTGAGGTTTTCGGCGTTCCCGCTGAAAACGTTATCGCTTGCGGTAACTCAAGCCTTAACCTTATGTACGACGCTATCGCAAGAGCTTACGTGTTCGGCGTTCCCGGCGGTAAGACTCCTTGGGGTAAGCAGGAAAAATTGAAATGGCTCTGCCCCGTTCCCGGTTACGATAGACATTTCGCTATCTGTGAACGCTTCGGCATTGAAATGATCAATATCGAAATGACTCCCACAGGTCCCGATATGGATAAGATCGAGGAGCTCGTTGCAAACGATGAAACTATTAAGGGTATGTGGTGCGTTCCGAAGTACAGCAACCCTCAGGGTATTACTTATTCCGACGAGACTGTTCGCCGCCTTGCTAACCTTAAGCCTAAGGCTGACGACTTCCGTATCTTCTGGGATAACGCTTACTACATCCACCCCATCTCTAAGGACGAAAAGCTTCTTAACATTTATGAGGAAGCTCATAAGGCAGGAAACGAGGACATCTTCTTCGAATTCTCCTCTACTTCAAAGGTAACTTACCCCGGCGGCGGTGTTTCCTTCATCTTCGCAAGTAAGAATAATATCGAATACATAAAGAAGCATATGACTATCCAGACTATAAGCTTCGATAAGATCCAGCAGCTCCGTCACGTTAAGTTCTTCAAGACTCCCGAAAACGTTATCGAGCATATGAAGAAGCACGGCGCTTGTCTTAAGCCCAAGTTCGATGCAGTTTGCGAAACGTTCGAAAAGGAATTTGCAGGCCTCGGAATTGCTGAATGGATCAATCCTAACGGCGGTTACTTCATTAGCCTTGATATTATGGACGGCTGTGCTAAGAAGGTTCACGCTCTCGCTAAGGAAGCAGGCGTAACTCTTACTAATGCCGGCGCGACATATCCCTACGGCAACGATCCCTGCGACAAAAACCTCAGAATTGCTCCTTCTTACCCCACTCCCGAAGAGTTGAAGAAGGCTATCGGTGTGCTTTGCGTATGCGTTAAGCTCGCTGCTGTTGAAAAATTACTCGCTGAATAATATTTGATGTATTTTTAAAGGCAACCTTGAATGAAGGTTGCCTTTTTTATACAAGAGGGGCTTTTTGAAAAAAGCCCCTCTTTAACTCCGCAAAAACTTTAACCGAACACCCCGTCTTCCGCAGACCAAGGAGGGTTCCGAGGGAGGAACGCCCTCGGCCGTTTGAAAGGGTGGGGTCAGGGGGAGGGGAGGATCGGAACTCCCCTCCCTTGTGCCTTCTTTGGTTACTTTCTT
>SVRB01000057.1 GCA_015065045.1 Oscillospiraceae bacterium
TGACGGCAAAAAGTGGATGTATATCCCGTCTACTGCCGCCGATTGCTGTGAGGATACAGCCGCAGTTGAAGCCTTTGACTCGATGTTCCCACCCAAAGAAAAGTCATGGGCGCCAAGCCAAGAGGAGTTTTATATCTACCGCAATTCTTCGGTAGTGAGATAATAAAAAGTCGATGAGGGATCAACCTCATCGACTTTTTGCTTTGTTGTATAAATATCGGATTGTGCTTTTATTTTGCATTTTTTCTCAGCGTCAAAGCAATATACGTAGCGTACCCTCCCGTTAACACAGTAAGGGCAATTGCAGTCAGTATCCGCATATTTTGAGTTGTGTTTGCTTCGTTGGCAAATACGCTGAGTGCGTTGAAGATGCCGTGCGCCGCAATACATATAATTAGACTTTTTGTTTTGTAATACATCATCACGAACATAAATCCGGCGGCAGTAGCATATATGACTTGGAGCAGATTTGGGAGTATTTCTGCGCCCGAGCCGTTGACTAAATTGATAATATGACCGATGCCGAAAGTCACGCTTGAAATAATGATGGCGCTCTTCACGTTTTCTTTGCGCATTGCCTCGAATAGTAATCCTCGAAAGATAACTTCCTCCAAAAATCCCACGCAAAGCATCGCAAGAATATAAAGTACGGTTTCGAGAACACCGAAATTAAATGTTAGTCCGTACCAACAGTTAGTGGTAAGCATAACGAGTACGGGAATGTAATACAGCATCGTTTTTGCTGATACTTTCGGGCAACAAAGTCCGTAATATTCAAACATTCCATTTTTCTTCAAAAACAACAGTAACACGAAAGAAAGCGCAAGTCCAACGGCAAAAGTGACCGATTTTTCTACACCAAGCATAACGGAAAGCGAATCTCCTACTGACATTAAAACACAGTAGCTAACGATCCACATAACAGCAAACCATATTTTGCTTTTATCGTACAGCTTTTTTAGCATATTATATAAATCTCCTAATTCCGTTAGATAAACTTTTACCTTATCCATTACTGGTTAGTGACATTAGAATTGGAAGCATTTTTCTTTTTGGATTTAATTCTTGTAATTATTATTATTGGTATTTGACATACAAGAAATATTACACTTTCAATTAATATCAACGAAAATGAAAAAGATAATTTACCGCTTATATTATTCTTTTCTACAATGATAAACCAAAACGTTAAATTCATTATAAATAAAAGTATAATTGGTTTTGTTATTCCATTAAAAATAACCGTACTTTTGTTTGATATGTAAATACTGAATGCTATGTATGACAACATAAACAATAATCCCAGTATTTCATATCCGCCATCGTCTCCGGGAGTTTTTTTCAATAGTACTGAGCACGACACCGAAACAATTAAATAATACCATAAAATCTTATATACAAGTGTGTGATATTTTTTTATTTTATCTTCAAGATAGAATCCGATTATTCCAATATAAACTGATAAGATAAGAAACCAAAAAATGTCCATATAAACCTCATTTTTATTCAGACAACGTTTATTCTTTCATATTACTCAACAAATTCTTCGACGTCGCCTGTAAGAATATGAGCTTTAAGCGAGATATATTTATCATCTCGCTTAAACGTACATACGTTTACAGCCGGCTGCTCGTACCAAATATCTGTTTCGCGTTCTCCGTAACGTTCGAGGTAGTATTGGCGTAAAATTTTATCAAACTGTTCTTTTTTCAGAATTTTGCTCATAATGTTTTCCCCCTGTGGTCTTTATAGTCGTTATTTAGATCTCGCCCTCTGCGAAAGCGCGGAGTCCATCACCGGACAAGCGATATGTCGTCCATTCACTCATCGGCTGTGCGCCGAGAGAAAGATAAAAATCAATACTGGGCTTATTCCAGTCAAGACAGCACCATTCAAGTCTTTTGCATCCTCTTTCGTGAGCAATTTGCGCAACACAGCGGATCAAGTTTTTTCCGTGTCCGCGTCCTCTGTATTCTTCCTTTACAAAGAGATCCTCGAGGTACATACCCGTTCTGCCGATAAACGTCGAGAAGTTATGGAAGAACAAAGCAAATCCGACTTCTTTTCCGTCTTCGAGCGCAAATATAACCTCTGCCGCCTTTTTGTCGAATACCCATTCCTGTATAAGCTCTTTTGTAGCGATTACCTGATCCGACATTTTTTCATATTCGGCTATACCCTTTATAAAGCTTAACACCAAATCGGCGTCTTCTTCCGTTGCAAATCTGAAATTTTTATTATCCATAACAATCTCTCCTGTCTTTCAAAACTGTTTCTTACCTTAATTATACCACTTATTGCTATATTTCTCAATACCATTTTTCGTTCTTTGTTGATATATATAGTAAAATCTGCTGATTTATTTCAACAAAATTTAAAAAACACCTTGAAATTCTGACAAAAATGTAGTAGCATAATTAATTGGAAAAGTTTAAATCTATTATTATATTACCTTAATTAAAGGAAAGGAAATTTGATATGAGTACAAACGTCAAAACAAGCGGCGGTTGGCGCACGAACAAATGGATTCGCGCAGCAATTCCTGCGCTTTTGCTTCACTGTAGTATCGGTACTGTTTATTGCTGGTCTACATTTAGTGAAAAAATCGGTGATTATATTGGCTTTGCTAAGGGTAGTGTTGAATGGGCATTCAGCTTTGCAATCTTCTTCCTTGGTATGTCAGCGGCATTTCTTGGCAACATCGTAGAAAAGGATATACATAAGTCCTCTCTTATTGCTGCTATCTGCTTTGCTGTAGGTATGGCAGGTTCGGGCGCATTCATCTGGTACGGCGGTAACCATCAGGGAAGCCCTATCGCATTGATAGGTATTTACGTATGTTACGGACTTATTATGGGTATCGGTCTTGGTACAGGATATCTTTCTCCCGTAAAAACACTTATGCTTTGGTTCAAGGATAACAAGGGTCTTGCGACAGGTCTTGCTGTTGCCGGCTTTGGCGCTGCAAAGGCTATTGCTACACCTATTATGGAAGCAATGCTTGAAAACCTCGGAAACGGCGCAATCTACAAGATGTTTATGATTCTTGCAGGTGTATATTTCGTAATGATGTTCGTAGGTCACCTTCTTCTTAAGAAGCCTGATGACTGGCACGAACCCACTAATGCTTCTGAGAAAAAGAGCATTATGTCTGTTATTAAGACAAGACCTATTCTCAACTACGTTGGAATCTGGTTGATGTTCTATCTTAACATCACTTGCGGTCTTATGCTTATCTCTCAGGAAAAGTACATCTTGAAGTGTCTCGGTCTCTCAGTTGTTGTATTCCCCGTAATTTCTGCTATATTTAATGCAGGCGGACGTCTCGGATTTTCAGCAGCAGGCGATAAGTGCAAGGACAGAAACACAATTTACAAGGTAATTTTCGGTCTTTCGATAATCTGCACAGCAGCAGTTATACTCACAAAGGGTATTGTAAACGGAACAGGTAACACAATACTTACAGCTCTTGTTGTTATTCTTATTATGGTTGTAAATGCAGGCTACGGCGGCGGTTTCTCCAACGTTCCTACACTTCTTTCAGACCACTACGGTATGTCAAACATTTCCGCAATTCACGGTATAACACTTTCAGCATGGGGCTTTGCAGGACTTACAGGTAACAACCTTGCAAACCTTATCGTTGAAAAATTCGGTTCAAACAACGTTGCAGAAGGCTATCAGGCAGTTCTCTACGCAACTATCGTACTTTACGCAGTTGCACTTATTCTCAGCTTCGTGTTTGTTAGACCTATGAAGGAAGAAAAATAAGTAAATAAAAATAAAATTCCCCCTATACGTAATTCGTATAAGGGGAATTTTTTGTATAACGATAAGATGCATAGACTAAAAAAGGCTTCTCCTTGAGGAGAAGCTGTCCGAAGGACTGATGAGGTGTAGCTGTCGAAGACGGCGTTGTAATGTATAAAGACTTTTTGTGTAACGGATGCTATAGCATCCTACACCTCATCCGTCACCTAACGGTGCCACCTTCTCCTCAAGGAGAAGGCTTTTTTCTTTCAGCTTTTATTTTTTAGAATATTATTAAGTTATAACGGCTTGTAGTTTTTTAAGATATCCATAATATCGGTTTTGTATACGTTGTCGTTTAAGACGTTTCCGTTTGGTTCAAACGATACGCATTTAACATTGTTTGGGTTTTCTATGTATGGATTCTCAAACTGTTTTTCCGTAAAATATTCGCCGAGGTATTTTAATGCATTCCCCTCGGGGAATATAATATTTCCGTCGTTTTCTTCAATGCCAAGCTCATAAAATTCGCGTAGGATCGACTTTGTTTTTAAGTTGTATGGATTTTCGTGTTCTTTACTGACAAGCCAAGCGGGTTGAAGATGAATGGGAATGTTGGCTTTTTTTACTTCAGTGGCAAATGTTTTTACTATTTCAAGAGGTATTGTCTCCTGATGGAAGGCATCGACCGATAGAAGCAGGTCGTTTACACCGCATTTGGCAAGATTATTTGCTGTTTTTTCTATAATTGAGATATCGTTTGAGAAATATCCGTTTGTAATGACCTGTCTTTTGGGGATACTTAATTCTTGAGCGGCGTTTTGAATCGCATAAACCGCATCGGGATATAGTAGCGGCTCACCACCGAAGGTCATAACGGTTTTTATGTTGTATGCAGAACAAATCTTTCGTACGGAATCTGCCGCAATATCAGGGGAGATATGCTCACCGCACGATTTATGCTCGCCCTCGGAACAATGTCGGCATCTGCCTGTACAGGCATACGTGATAACAAATTCAATCTTTTCGAGGTTTTTTAGATAATCATTCATTTAATTTTACTCTCTGATAATTATGATTGGTTGATTTAAGTATAGCATACTATAAAAATATGAGTCAATACATTTTCTTTTTTTATGTTACTTTCTTGCGTGCCAAGAAAGTAACCAAAGAAGGCACAAGGGAGGTCCGGGGTTCCCCGAAACGCACGAAGTAAGTTTTGGGGGTTCGCGGGAGGGAGTTTCGATCCTCCCCTCCCCCTGACCCCACCCTTTCAAACGACCGAGGGATTTCCTCCCTCGGAACCCTACTGGGTTTGCGGAAGGTTTTTTGTTATAATAAGGCAATAACGCTTAATTTTGTAGGGGCGGATTCGTTTGTCCGCCCGTTTTATGATGAATTTATAATTGGTTAAGGTCTTATGTTTATGTGGGGCGTCGAGGACGTCGCCCCCTACAAAAATATAATATCGTCTGATTGTATGGGCGAACTGTGTTCGCCCGCTATGTAAACTAAAGTAATTTTTTAGATCCATCTGACGAGGGAGCTGTCAGCGAAGCTGACTGAGGGAGAGATACGTAAAAGCTTTATAATCGGTTTATGTCTTATATTTGCGCCGACAGTCGTAGACGACTCCCCCTACAAAAAAAATTCCCTATACACAGGTATAGGGAACTTTTTATGTAGAAAAGCAGGTGTTGCTTCAGACGTTTAATAAATTGTCTAAAGCGTCGCGGAAATGGATCAATGGAAGCTTTGTTTTGTTGAATTGATCAATGATCTCTTCAACCTTGTTCTTTTCGGGTGAAACGTTGGACACAGAATCTAAAACACACAAAACACCGTCTTCTAACAATGCTGCGGCAATTCCGTATGAACTCCAACATTCTTGGTTAGTGTGAAAATACTTTTCGCATCTTAAGTAATATGTAATACACTCCATTCTATACCTCTTTATAATCCCTTTTAGTATAAGACTTACAGCCTTACGGGGTTTTTAATTATACCCCCAATTATTACAAAAGTAAAGGATTTTCAAAATCAAAATATCGACAAAACATAGCCTATATACTGCTTTTTTTTGATGTTTTGCGAGACAGTTCGATGCAATATTATTTTTTCTGACTTATTTTTCAAAATATTTCAACAACTTTGTCGAATAATGTCGAAAACTTTTCTTGAAAATTATACTAAAACACCCTGAAAAACACTAATGACGGGGAGAAAAATATATTATATAATCAATATGTACAATAAAAAACAACAGAAAGGAAGTACATTATTGAAGAACATATTTACAAATAAAATAAAAATACCGACACTTAAACGGCTTCCGTCATTGATATTAAAAATCGGTCTGCCGATAATGACTCTTGTATTTACATATATTTTGCTGTTTATACTGAACACGCCGCAGAACGAGAGGGCGTGGATAATCTATACGGGGTATACTATGCTCGAAAGTGCTGTTATGAGCTTTACTCTTATATTTTGCGGAGCGCTGTTTGTTGATATGGTAATCAAGGAAGAATAAACAAAAAACGCATCTCTTAAATTAAAAGAGATGCGTTTTTATATTTAATTTAATTAACAGCCTACAAGTGTTTCGAATATCAACATAAGACAAAAGCCGAATAGTAATGAATAAGTAGCTCCCGTTTCGTTACCGTGCGAGTGAGTTTCGGGAATCATTTCGTCAGATATAACGTAAAGCATTGTTCCGCCGGCAAATGCGAGTGCAAAGGGAAGAATAGCCGTTGACAGAGAGACCGCAAAATACCCAAGAAGCGTACCAACAACCTCGACAAGTCCTGTTGCCATTGCGATAAGAAGCGTTCTGCGTCGGCTTATACCTGCAGCCAACATGGGTGCTATAATTACCATACCCTCAGGTATATTCTGTAATGCGATACCGCCTGCGATCGTAAGAGCTTCTGCTGTGTTACCCGTGCCAAAGCCAACGCCTGCGGCAATTCCTTCGGGCAAATTATGTATAGCAATAGCCATAACGAAAAGCAATACCTTGTTTAAGCTATCGTTTTTGCCGGGGTGACTTTCTATATCGTTACCCGAAATTCTGTGTAAGTGGGGAACGACCTTGTCCATTACGTTTACGCATAAAGCTCCTGAGAATACACCTAACACCATAGTAACGAGAGAATATTTTCCGCCTAAATCTATCGACTCATGTATAAGACCGAACACAGCAGCCGAAAGCATTACGCCTGCGGCGAAAGCTAAAACGTAGTCGTTAAATTTATGACTTGTTTTTTTGAATATAAAACCGATAAGCGAGCCGATAACGGTTGCTCCGCCCACGCCTAAGGCGGTCAGTAAAACCATTTCCATATATTATGACCTCTTATTTGTTATGATTTTAAAGGCTTTGCAAAATTTCAGAAGCGTTTGTATCGGGTTTTACCTTATGCATAACCTTTTCAATGTAGCCGTTTTCGTCAATAATAAAGGTAGTGCGAACAACGCCCATACCTACTTTACCGCACATTTTCTTTTCCTGCCATACGTCGTATGCCTTGATTGCCACAAGCTCGGGGTCTGAAAGGAGAATAAACGGAAGATTATATTTTTCGGCAAACTTTACGTGAGAGCTTACGCTGTCACGGCTTATGCCTATAACCTCGATGTTTTTAGTTTTAAATTCATCATAGCTTGCCGCAAAAGCGCACCCTTGACGTGTACAACCGGGAGTGTTGTCCTTAGGGTAAAAATAAAGAACGACCTTTTTGCCTAAAAAGTCAGAAAGAGATACCGTATTTCCGTTTTTGTCCGACAAAACAAAATCGGGAGCTTTCATACCTATATCTATCATAAATTACCTCCGTAAATAATTTCTAACATAATTATACAACATTTTAAAAAATATTCAACAAGCAATTAAGAATGGGAAGAAAATTTTTTCTATTGTTTTTACCTGGGATTCGTGATATAATATTTTCATTATGATTATATAGATACGGAGAATATTATGACGGATAAGGATTTACGCGAGATACGCAGAAGATTTCGACCCGATAAAAATAACATTACTACAATAAAAGGCTGTATTGTCAATACAGAGCAGAGAATAGTGTCGCATTTTGCACAGCCTTTTTCGACTACTTCTACAGAGGAATCAGAAAAGTTCCTTGCAATTATGAAAAAATCCCTCTCGGGAGGGCTTGGAACGAATTTGTTGAGTATGGATTTCAGCACAAGACAGGTCGAGGTAGGCGAGGAGCATAAGCTTCTTTCCGACCTTCGCGCTTCCGGACTAAAGGACGAGGAATTGCTTAACAAATTCTATTCAAAGGTTATTGAAAACGTTAAGTTTGAATGCGGATATGCTATCCTTCTTGCTTATGATACGTATGATGTATTCTCATATTCAAAGAGTGGTGATAAGGATGACTCGTCTTCGCAGATGTTTTCATACATAGTGTGCAGTATTTGTCCTATAAAGCCTATAAACAGCGGTCTTTATTTTAAGGATGACGACAAGCTTTTCCGTTCTGTTTCATTGCAGACTGTTTTGGGATCGACGGAAATGGGATTTATGTTCCCGTCTTTTGATAACCGCGCGGCAAATATATACAGTGCGCTTTACTATACGCGTGACATTTCAAACGTTCATCCTGAATTTATACAGAGTGTTTTCAACGTTGATCTTCCTATGTCAGCAGCAGAGAAAAAGGTGAACTTTGGCTGTTGCTTGAAGGATACTCTGACCGAGGAATGTGATTTTGAGGTTGTAAGAAGCGTACACGAGCAGGTTGCGGAGCTTATTGAGGAGCACAAAAATTCAAAAGATGACGAGCCGCTTTCGCTTTCAAAGGATACGTTGAAGAATATGCTCGGATTTTGCGGAATTGAACAGGAAAAGGTTGATAGCTTTGGTGAGAAGTTTGATGAGCAGTTTGGAAAGAATGCGGAAATTGCGCCAAAGAGCATTGTTGACGTAAACAAGTTCAGCCTTGAAACACCCGACGTCTCCATAAAGGTAAATCCCGAAAGAAAAGACCTCGTTTCCACACAGACCATAAACGGAGTAAAATATATTATGATCAAGGCTGAGGGCGGGGTTATGCTCAACGGAATAGATATTGATATAAAATAAACGTCGGGGGAATATTATGTTGAATCAAACAAATCTTATTTGCCCGATATGCCGTTTGCCTTTAAATGAAAATGAAAAGCTGTTTTCGTGTCCGAATAATCACTGCTTTGATAAGGCGAAGCAGGGGTACGTGAATTTGCTTATATCAAATAAGCAGGGTGTACATGGCGACGATAAGCTTATGATAAAAGCGAGAGAGTCGTTTCTTGAAAAGGGATATTACGGAAGGATGCGCGATGCCGTAAGTGAGATAATCGGAAAAGGGTATACAGTTCTTGATGCGGGATGCGGAGAGGGGTACTATACCTCGGTTTTCTCGGACGGGAATACGGTTTTCGGTATAGATATTTCAAAAGAAGCATTAAAGGTGGCATCAAGAAAATGCAAGGGTGCGTCTTTTGCCGTTGCAAGTATATATGACGTTCCGTTAGAGGACAATTCTGTTGACGCTGTTGTAAATATTTTTGCGCCCGACAGTCCTACGGAATATCTTAGAATAATAAAACCGAACGGCAGACTTATTATGGTTACTCCTATGGAAAATCACCTTATGGAGCTAAAG
>SVRB01000058.1 GCA_015065045.1 Oscillospiraceae bacterium
GTTCAAGATGTATTCCTATGGACCAAGACCACTTCAGCGACACCTGCGTATGCTGCGGCAAGAAGGCAACGCATATGGTTTACTGGGGTAAGGCTTATTGATTTGCTTTTGCAGATCACGTATAAAAACGTATAAAAAAGGATAATTTTTATGTTCAAATACCGAAAAAATTTCGGCAAAAACAAAACATCGACAGATTATACTACGGCGATAATCGCCATAGTATTGTCGGTTTTTGGAATTTTTATGGTTGCAAGCGCGACAAGGGGGAGCGATACCTCTTATATCACCAAGCAATCATTCGCCGTTTTTCTCGGTATTTGTTTTATGTTTATCCTGTCTTTCATCAATTACGAAATATTTCTGAATTTCAAAATAAGCATTTTGCTGTTCTGTTCATCCATATTCTTTCTGATTTTGACGCTGGTTATAGGTATAGGCTCGGGTAACCAGAGCTGGATAAACCTGACGGGACTGTCGATTAACGTTCAGCCGTCAGAGTTTGTAAAGGTGCTGTTTATCTTGACTTTTGCAAAGCACCTCGATTCGACTAAGGGCAGTATAAATAAGCCGTTAAATTTGTTATTATTGCTTCTCCACGCGGGAGTAATAATCGGACTGGTTATGCTGCAAGGCGACCTCGGTTCTGCTTTGGTGTTTATGTTTATCGCAATAATTATGTGCTATACGCAGGGACTTAGCATATTTTATATAATAGGCGGCTCAGCGTTAATTGCGCTCACGTCTCCTTATTGGTGGAATTTCCTTAAGCCTTATCAGCAACAGCGAATACTCGTCGGATTCAATCCGGAAATAGACCCGTTAGGATACGGATATCAGCAGATATTGTCAAAAAACGCGATTATGCAGGGTGGTTTCTTCGGTTCGGGATATATGGAATCGACAGTTTCCCCCACAATTCCTTATAATCATACGGATATGATTTTCTCGGTGATATCCGAGGAATTAGGTTTGTTCGGTGTTATAGTGATGATGACAGTTTTGGCGCTTCTTGTTGCGCGCGTAACAAAGACAGCTTTTATTGCAAGAAAAGATATCGGTTCTGCAATATGCGCAGGCGTTTTGGCTATGCTTATCGCGCAAACTATTGAAAATATCGGTATGTGCCTCGGAATTTTACCTATAATCGGCATTACTCTTCCCTTTATCAGCTATGGAGGCTCGTCTGTTTTGAGCTTATTTTTGGCAATTGGAATAGTGATGAGCATTTATAGATACAGAAGCAAATATTTCTTCGAAAGAGAACCGTCATAATATTGATAAAATGCAAAATGCAGAGGATTTTCCCTCTGCATTTTTATTGTAAAACAAAAAATCCACCTAATGTTAGGTGGATTTTATTTTTATATTTTTTCAAGCTCGTTGAAGCAGTCAATATTGCTTACGCGTATCGGCTTTACGCTAAAGGCGAAGCTGAACTTCTTTTCACTTAGCCTATATTTTTCGTCAAGCTCAACACCGCACGATGCCGAACCAATACCGCTCTGCTTATAGTCAATGCTCACATAAGTCTCTTTTGCCGGAACAAGCTCATAATCGTGCATAGCCTCAGTCAACATATCTGCGCTGAAGTGCGATACGCCAAATTCAAAGCCGCTCTTTCTTGTAAAAATAAGTCCGTGTCCCGTTGTCGACGTAACTGTTGCCCACTTCGTATTATAATGCGAGGAGTTTTCTTGCGGCTTAATATAATGCTCGAAGTTGTCCGTCGCAGTAGTCTTATAAACGCCCATTTTTGCATACAGATGCTTATCAACATAGCTTTCTGTGGGTCCGTATCCGAAATACTCCGTGTTTTCATATTTTTCAGACAATACAAACTCATAACCAAATCTGGGAAGCCATGTAGACAAGGGATTTACGTCAACGTTAGTTGCTATTTCAAGTCTGCCGTCATTTGTTATTGTATACACTATCCTTGTCTTTGCAACGGGAACAACAACACACGCGCAGACAGCGACCTCAGCAACAACGGTTACACAGTCAGCGTCAGCCTGCTCTATCTTAACAGAATAGCACTTTGTCGCACACTTATGGAAAAATTCATTCTCCCACAAAACGCGTATTTTTCTATCGTTATCAATAGGCGCTCTCCATACTCTCGGCACAACTGCTTTTGCAAGCATTTCTTTTCCGTTATCAGCTATACTTACAAGTAGCCCCTTTAACTTATCTATCGAATACTTTGTAGCTCCTACCGATATATCAATATATCTTTCGCCCTCGTCACAAATTATATCCCACGTTTTTTCGGAAGCCAACGCTTCGCAGTGAACCGACGGAAGCTCAAACTGATCGTGACCTATCTCATAGAATACGTCAGCCCATTCTGTAGTACAGTTATTGACAAAGGACATATTCAAATACGCATAACCGTATAAATCAGCCACGTCAAACGCAACTTCGGCACTCTCCATAGGCCCAATGTCAAGCGAGCTTATTACACCCTCTTTTACAACCTTGCCGTTACATTCTATATTCCACACAATGTCAATATCACTGAGGTCACTGAAATTGCGAAGGTTCTTAATTTCAAATATACCCTTTTCTATATCAACAGCCTTAACCCTATACGGCTTATATACCTGCTTCATCTCAAGTATTCCCGTATGCAAGCGTCTGTCGGGATATACGAGTCCGTCTACACAGAAATTGTCATCGTTCGGATAATCGCCGAAATCTCCGCCGTAGGTAAATCCTTTTTTGCCGTCGACTGATATTTCAACACTATGGTCGCAAAACTCCCATACGCATCCACCGAAAAATCTATCGTTATCATATATAACATCCCAATAATCAGCTATATCTCCCGGTCCGTTGCCCATGGCGTGACTGTATTCACATAAGAATAACGGCTGTGTATATTCGGGAATATCAAAATAATTCTTGCAATATTCAACAGACGGATACATACGGCTTTCCATATCGACCACGTCTACCTGCTGGATCTTATTTGCGTATATCTCTGCATTCGCGCCCTCATAGTGTATAAGTCGGCTGTTATCGCGCGATTTTATCCAACGGCTCATAGCAACAAAGTTGCATCCGTATCCCGCTTCGTTTCCGAGCGACCAGAATATGATACAAGCATGGTTCTTGTCTCTTTCGACCATAAGCCTTGCTCTGTCAATATAAGCGTGTTCCCACTCTTTATCATCGGAAATATACTGTCTTGTCTCCCATCTCGGCAAAGCCTTGTTGGTATAATCCATTCCGTGAGTTTCTATATCGGCTTCATCCACCACGTAAAAACCAAGTCTGTCGCACATTTCAACAAAACGCGGGTCATTAGGATAGTGGCTTGTTCTTACCATATTTACGTTATGGCGTTTAAGAATATACAAATCCTCAAGCATATGAGAATACGGTGTTACATACCCGAGAAGATGGTGGCTGTCATGTCTGTTTACACCCTTAGCCTTAACCTTTTTACCGTTTATAAGTATAATTCCGTTCTTTATCTCAACTTTTCTGAAGCCTACGTCAAGCTTTATGTATTCATTACCGAACACAAGATATAACTTATAAAGAAGCGGAGATTCATCGCTCCAAAGCTCAGGAGAATACACGCTGAATGATATACCGTCATCCGACTCAAAGCTTCCCTGTCTTACAAGCTTTCCGTCGGGTGAATATAACATATATTCAACGTCAGAGGAAACTGTGGCTTCCGTTTCAATAGTCAACGTCGCATCAATGTAATCATCATCAAGAACAGGATGGATATATATATCCTTCAAGTGCATTTCGGGTCTGCATAAAAGATACACGTCTCTGAATATGCCGGAATAACGATACATATCCTGATCCTCAAGATAACTGCCCTCGCACCACTTTAAGACAAGCACTTTGACGGTGTTTTTACCAACACCGACGTAATCGGTTATATCGACCTCGGTCGTCATATGGCTTACCTGACTGTATGCGGTAAATACGTCGTTTATCCATAGGTAAAAGCAAGAAGCAACACCCTCAAAATTCATATATATTCTCTTGTAATCAATATCCGCTTCCGAAAGTGTAAATTCGCGCATATAAAGTCCGCAAGGAATATCATCGGGTATATGAGGAGGATCGAGCGGAAAAGGATAACGAACGTTTGTATAGTTCGGAACGTCATATCCGCGCCCAATATATCTCTGCCAACAAGACGGAACATCTATTTTATCATAAATTTCGGCACATACGTCATATTCTTCGATATCTTCAACGTCATAAACAGACGGATACCACTTAAAATTCCACTCTCCGCAGAGGGATTTTAAATAATCCGATCTTTCTCTGTCTCCCTTTTCTGCGCCAGAAAAAGAAGCATACGGAATATAATACGCGCGGGGGGACTCTGTATTATGGTGTAATATTTTTAAATTTCGGTGATAATCAGGTAATTTGATCATAGTATTCACCCACATCGTCATTTTTTTATATTATCGCACACCCGATAAAAATTGTCAATAAGAGAGAAATATAAACAAAAAAAGCGGCGTTATAATACGCCGCTTTTTAAAACATTTAATTTACACCATCAGTTGCTATTACTCTCTTAAATCCCGTAATAGCAAAACAATCCCAGCTATTCTCTTTATCCATATCAGCTATTTCAACAACACTATGTAAAGCCTCGATACACTTATTATCTCCCAAATATATTGCAACGTGGCATACACTGTTTCCCCAGGGTCTATGGTAGAATATCAAATCTCCGGGAAGGAGCTCATCTCGGCTCACTTCTTTAAATTTAGGGTCAGCCCACATAAGCCTTGAGTTATATTCGCTTATCGTCGAATGCTGCACGGGGTCAAGACCGTCGGGATTAACACCTATCGAATAAAGACACTGTAGCACAAGTCCCGAACAGTCAACTCCTTCTCCCGGCTTCCCTGAAGCTCCAACTACGTAAGGAGTGCCGAGATATGACGTTGCAGTATCAAGAAAAACGTTTATTATAGAATCTCTTTGCGAGGTTTTATCTATTCTTACGGGGGCTATGTAAGTACCGAGCTCATACCAATCCTTTTCGCTAAAACCAAGGCTAAGCCAGGTTTTTAAATCAACAACTCCCGTCGGTTCAAGTCCGTTTCTCGTTTGATATACGTATACAGGCCATCTTGTAGGTTCGCGATAATAGCCCATTATGTTGAAACGGAGATTAAAATACTTCTGAACGTAGTAAACCTTAAGCCCCATAACTCCGATATCTAAGTTATAGTCTCCGCCGTCCATAGTGCTTGACTCATATACCGGCTGATACCATCCCTCAGGAGCTATATATCCAACGATCTCTTCAACTTTTTCTTCGGTCTCGACAAATTCTGTCTCACCGGTACCTATAACACCTGTGTCTACCTCGTCTGTATCCACGTCGATAGTTGTTGTGCTTTCCGTATTATTTTCAGGTGAAGCCGCAAAAACGTGATTGGAATCAACATATTCAACTACCGTCCATAAGGTCAATCCAACACCCACACAAAAAACTATTATACCAAATATATAGATGTATTTTTTCATTTATATTACTAATCTCCATTATACAAACTTTGTGTATTTTATCATAAGTTTAATATAATATCAAGATATTTATCAAAAACAGTCGCTTTATGTAAGATTTTCGAAAACTGTTGAAAAAATATACCGTATATGATAAAATGGAAAAGTATTGTTTTCTGTGTATATTTCTAATTATGGAAAGTAATACTAAATCACGAGGTGATGATGCTTCGTGAAAAATAATCTAAACAAATTCGGACTCGGCTTCATTCTCGGAGTTATGCTTTTCGGCTTAATTACGTTAATGATAGTGTCATATTTGCATTAAGTGCGGTGATATATTTGAATATGAGAATTGATAAGCT
Source organism: Oscillospiraceae bacterium (assembly GCA_015065045.1). Classification (GTDB taxonomy): domain Bacteria; phylum Bacillota; class Clostridia; order Oscillospirales; family CAG-272; genus RGIG1995. Next base: position 5,874 of record SVRB01000058.1, read on the forward strand.
GTTGACCACTATGGGCCTTGCAACGCGAAGCGAGACTTCAAAAGCCGTTCGCAAGGGGCAGGTTAAGGTCAACGGGTGCGTGATCTCCAAAAGTGATCACAAGGTTGATCCCGAAAAGGATACAATTGAATATATGGGCAAGCCCGTTTTGTATATGAAAAACATATACATTATGTTAAATAAGCCCTCGGGTATCGTTTCATCCACCGACGGCAAGGACGGGGTAACCGTTATTTCACTATTGCCCGACGAACTGCAGAAATGCGGTCTTTTTCCGTGCGGACGTCTTGATAAGGATACGTTAGGATTTTTACTTCTAACAAACGACGGAAGCACAGCGCACTATCTTCTTTCGCCTAAAAGACACGTGAGCAAGGTATATTACGTAAAAACACAGTCTCCCGTTTCCGACAGTGACATTAAAATGCTCGAAAATGGAGTTACACTTGACCACGGCGACGTTGCCCTTCCCGCTAAGGTGGAAAAAGTATGCGATACAGAATTAAAGATAACCATCGTCGAGGGAATGTATCACCAGATAAAAAGAATGTTAGAAGCTGTAAACAACAAGGTCATATATCTCGAAAGAATCGAATTCGGTACTCTGCCGCTTGACACCTCTCTTAAAAGAGGTGAATGGCGTTATCTCACCGAGCAGGAGATCGACGTTCTTATGAAACAGACAAAATAAAGGAGCTTACATATAAAATGGATATTAACAAGACTCTTGCCGAAGAATTCGGCATAAAGCAAACTCAGGTTGACAATACCGTTAAGCTTATTGACGAGGGAAACACCATTCCTTTTATTGCGCGTTACAGAAAGGAGCTTACAGGCTCGCTTGACGACGAAATACTCCGTAATCTTTTTGACAGATTAAACTATCTAAGAAACCTCAACAAGAGAAAAGAAGAGGTTTTTAACCTTATATCCGAACAGGGCAAAATGACTCCCGAAATCGAAAAGGCTTTGGCAGATGCAAAAATTCTGACCGAGGTCGAGGACATTTACCGTCCCTTTAAGCCGCACAGAAAAACAAGAGCATCCGTTGCAAGAGAAAAAGGACTTGAACCGCTTTCAACCCTTATAATCGAGCAGAAGAATAAATATGATTCAACTCTTGAAGAAATTGCGGCAACATACATAGATGAAGAAAAGGGAGTAAACTCTGCCGAGGAAGCGTTGGCAGGCGCTTGCGATATTATATCGGAAAGCATATCCGACAACGCCGAATACAGAAAGAATATCCGCAGTCTTACTTTTAATTACGGAAAGATCGTAACCAAGCAGGCAAAGGAAGAAGACTCCGTTTATGCGCAATATTATGATTTCAAGGGCAGCTTAAAGGATCTCCCCGGCCACAGAATCCTTGCTATCAACCGCGCCGAAAAAGAGGAATTTATTAAAGCTTCCATTGATATTGACAGCGATATCATTTTGAACTATCTTTTCGGTCAGGTCGTAACAAACTTAAACAGCCCTGCTAAAAAGTACGTTTCAGCGGCGGTTGTTGACAGCTATGACAGACTTATTTCACCCTCGATCGAAAGAGAAATACGCTCTGCGCTTTTTGACGATGCAAGTGAGGGTGCTATAAAATTATTTGAAGAAAACCTCAAAAACTTACTTATGTCAGCTCCCTTAAAGGGCAAGACAGTAATGGGATACGACCCCGGATACCGTACGGGATGCAAGCTTGCGGTCGTTGATAAAACGGGTAAGGTTCTTGATACTGCCGTAATTTATCCGACAAAGCCGCAGGAAAGAATCGAAGAATCGGCTGCTGTTGTAAAAAGACTCATTAAAAAATACGGTGTTGACACAATCGCTATCGGTAACGGCACAGCTTCAAAGGAAAGCGAAATATTTATTGCAAACGTCCTCAGAGAAATTCCCGAAGACGTAAAATACGCTATGGTAAGCGAAGCGGGCGCATCGGTTTATTCCGCATCTAAGCTCGGAACAGAAGAATTCCCTGACTTTGACGTTACACAAAGAAGCGCTGTTTCTATCGCTCGCAGACTTCAGGATCCCCTTGCTGAGCTTGTAAAGATTGATCCTAAGTCGATAGGTGTCGGTCAGTATCAGCACGATATGAAAGCTGCAAGACTTGATTCAGCATTAACAGGCGTTGTTGAGGACTGCGTAAACGCTGTCGGCGTTGACGTTAATACAGCAAGCTATTCTTTGCTTTCATATATCTCGGGTATAAACACAACGTCAGCAAAGAACATAGTTAAATACAGAGAAGAAAACGGCGAGTTTTCTTCAAGAAAACAGATATTAAAGGTTCCCAAAATCGGCGCGAAGGCGTTTGAACAGTGCGCGGGGTTCTTGCGTGTATCAGGCTCCGATGACATACTCGATAACACGGGCGTTCACCCCGAATCATACGGAATCGCAAGAAAGCTCCTCAAAAGATACGGACTTGAGGAAGCTGATATTGGCAACGAAAAAATTAAGCTTCTCAGACTTAAAATCGAGATGGAAGGACAGAAAAAAGTATGCGACGAGCTTGAGGTCGGCGAACCCACTCTTGTTGATATTGTAAACGAACTCGAAAAGCCCGGACGCGACGTTAGAGACAGTCTTCCCCTCCCCGTTCTCCGTACAGACGTTATGGATATGAGCGACCTCACCCCCGGTATGCAGCTTACCGGAACAGTCAGAAACGTTATCGATTTCGGCGCTTTTGTGGATATCGGTGTGCACCAGGACGGACTTGTGCACATCTCGGAAATTTCCGATAAATTTATTAAGCACCCGTCGGAAGCACTTGCTGTCGGAGACATCGTAAACGTTAAGGTTAAGAGCGTTGACGTTGCTAAAAAACGTATTTCTCTTACTATGAAAGACACAATTTAATCATTCTAATATATTAGAACTCGGTAACATTTTTTCTATTCCTCTATTCACAGTTTATTATTCTAAATTGTACAAATTGCACAATTTGGTTTATGTAAATTTGGGGAAATAACATCTTTAAAAATGGAGAAAAATTTGTTAAAATATATCAGATAAAAAAGTATATATTCAAGCTGCTGAACACAGTTAGCTTTGACTTAATCTTAGGAGGATTCAAATGGCAGGTTTATCATTTAGACACATTTACAAAAAGTATCCCGGAGGCGTTACAGCCGTTTCCGATTTCTGTCTTGAAGTAAAAGACAAGGAATTTATCATTTTCGTTGGTCCTTCCGGTTGCGGAAAATCAACAACACTTCGTATGGTTGCAGGACTTGAAGAAATCACAGAGGGCGAACTCTTTATCGGCGATAAGTTGGTAAACGACATTG